>DATLIF010000524.1:0-2368 GCA_035539575.1 Fimbriiglobus sp.
GATGGTCCAGGGGCCTCAGCCTGGCGCCCCTGCCACCGAACTCGTCTACCTGATCCAGACCCGCCAAGTGGCCGTCCCGCTCAAGGGGGCGACGGCGACCGACGCGGCCGGCCAGCCGATCTCCGTGGAGAAGCTCGCCGAGATGCTGAAGGACGAAGCAGTGGTGGTCGTGACGTACGGGGGCGAGTTGGCCCCGAAGTTTCGCAAGCCGTTCAAGGAGGGGACGGTCTTCCTATACTTCCCGGCGGCGCCGCCGAAGGAACCGGTGGTGTCGAAGGAGCCGATCCCCTGAGCAGGGCTGTCGCGGCTATGCTGCCCTAGAACGGCGACTCGGCCTCGCCTTCGCCGAACAGGGTCGGTCCCGGCTCGGCCTTCGCCTTGCGTCTGGGCTTCTCCGCCTCCGGCGGGCTGACTACCTGTGGCTCGGCCTTGCCGTTGCGCTTCGGCTTCGCGGCCGGCCTGGGCGGGGGCGGCGACTCCGGCTCGGCGATGGGCGCGGCTGTCGGGGCCTTCAGTTGGTGGCCCTTCTCCAGACTCGCCAGCACCTCCTCGGCCCGCGCCAGCACCGGCTCGGGGACGCCAGCCATCCGGGCGACGTGGATGCCGTAACTGCGGTCCGCGTTGCCCGGCACGATCTTGTGCAGGAACACCACCTCCGTCTCCAACTCCTGCACCTCGGCCCGGTAGTTCCGCAGCCGCGGCAGTGAGCCGGCAAGCTGCGCCAACTCGTGGTAGTGCGTGGCGAACAACGCCCGGCATCCGACCGCGTCGTGCAGGTGCTCGGTGATCGCCCATGCCAGTGAAACGCCGTCGTAGGTGCTGGTGCCGCGGCCGATCTCGTCGAGGATGACCAGGCTCCGACTGGTCGCGTTGTTGCGGATGTTCGCCGCCTCGGTCATCTCGACCATGAACGTCGATTGCCCGCGGCTCAGCTCGTCGCTTGCCCCGACCCGGGTGAAAATGCGGTCGGCGGTCCCGACCGTTGCCGCCTTCGCCGGGACGAAGCTGCCGACGTGGGTTAGCAGCGTCAGCAACGCGACCTGCCGGATGAAGGTCGATTTCCCGGACATGTTCGGGCCAGTGATGAGCCAGAACACCCCCTCGGTCGGGCTGAACCGCACGTCGTTGGGGACGAACGTCCCCGGCGGCAGTGTCTGCTCCAGCACCGGGTGACGGCCGTCCTGGAAGGCCGCGACCGGCTCGTCCACGACCCGCGGCCGGACGTAGTTGCGACTCGCGGCCAGTTCGGCGAGCGCGGCCAGGAAGTCCACCGCGGCCAGGACGTCGGCCGTCTGCAACAGGCGGTGCGTCTGGGCCGCGACCTGATCGCGGACCCGGCCGAACAGCTCAAACTCCAGCCCCTGCCCCCGCTCCTGGGCGGTGACGACCTTTTCCTCGTACTCCTTGAGCTGCGGCGTGCTGTACCGCTTGCAGTTCTTCAGAGTCCGCTCGTGAATGTACTCCGCCGGCACCCGGTTCTCATTGGCGTTGGTGATCTCGATGTAGTAGCCCATCACGTCGGTGAATCCGACCTTCAGGCTCGCGATGTTGGTCCGGGTGATCTCCTGGGCCTGGTAGTGGGCGATCCAGTCCTTCCCCTCGCGGGCCAGTTTTCGCAACTCGTCCAGTTCGGTGCTGTAGCCGTCGCGGATGATGCCCGGGTCCTTCGCCGAGTACGGCGGGTTGTCCGTGATCGCCTTGTCGAGCAACTCACGCAGGTCCGGGCACAGTTCCAGCTTGCTTTCGAGGTCGCCGAGCAGCGCCGCCTTGCGGCCGGCGAGCTTGGCCTTGAACTTCGGCAGCAGCCGCAGTGCCCGGCCGACGGCGGCGAGATCCTTCGGTGTGGCCCGCGCGGTCGAGACGCGGGCCGTCAGGCGTTGCAGGTCGGGGGTCGCCTCCAGCAACTCGCGGAGTTGACCACGAAGCGGGTGGTCGTGCAGCAGTTCCTCGACGGCGTCCAGCCGGGCCTCGATCGCGTGGCGGTCATTGAGTGGGGCGAGCAGACTGTCGTGCAGGAGCCGGGCGCCCATCGGGGTGACGGTCCGGTCGATCATCGAGAGCAGCGACCCCTCTCTCTGGTTGTCGCGGAGGGTGCGGGTCAGCTCCAGGCTGCGGCGCGTGACCTCGTCCAGTGCCAGGAACGTCTCCGGCCGGTGCGGCTTGAGCCGCCGCAGGTGCGCGAGGCTCGCCTTGAGCGTCTCTTCGAGGTAGATGAGGATCGCCCCGGCGGCGACGAGGCATGGCTGACCGTCGTCGAACCCGAACCCGGAGAACGTTGCGACCTGGAAGTGCCTCTTCAAGGCGTCTCGTGTGGTGGTCGGGTCGAACGTCCAGCCCGGCCGCGGGGTGACTGCTCGCGGTGGGTTCG
>DATLIF010000525.1:0-5697 GCA_035539575.1 Fimbriiglobus sp.
CAGCGAAGACGGCACGCCGTGCGTGCCCTACAAGCCGGGCCGCCCTACCCCGGGTAGAACTTCTTCGCCACGATCCGGACGGCCTTCTTGTCCTTGCCGTCCCGCTTCACTTCACCCTCGACCGTGACGGGGTCGCCCGGCTTCAGTCCGCGAAACCCCTCGGCGGACGTCGGCAGCACCGCCCCGGACTCGTCCACCAGTTCGACCCGGACGGCGAACTGGTCGAGAAGCTTCTTACAGCTCGGACAGGTCGCCGCGTCCTCGCACTCGAGTTCTTCCTTGATGTCCTCCTGGGCCAAATCCTCGGGGGCCATCAGTACGAACGCGGCGACGCCAGTGTTGAACGGCTTGACGTTACCAGGCGGCGTCCGCCCGGTTACGACGACCGTCTCCCCTTCCTTTCGCTTCAGCGCGTCGCGGACGCTGATAGCGTTGTCCGGCTTCTGTTGCAGAACCAACGGGTCAAGAATGCTCGACTGCGAACTTTCCGCGGCGGCTTGCGGGGCCGGAGGCGGGGTCCGGCTGTCGGCACAACCGGCCAGTCCGGCGACAACCGTCAGGATCGGGATCGGAATCCACTTCATGGCGAACACCTCCAGCGTGTTGGTAACAACCTACACTGCCTTGAGCGCGTCGGCGATCGGCATCCGGAACGCCCGGACTGCCGGCGGGATCGCCCCGAACACCCCGAGCGCCAGCCCCGCCCCGCAGCCGACCAGCAGTGCCGTTCGGTCGAGCTGTAGGGTGAATGCACCCATCGTGAACCGCACCGCGACCCCCTGGACGAGCAGCAGGGCCAGCCCCGCCGCGACCAGGGTCGCCGCAGCCGACAGAATCACCGACTCCTGCAGCAGGCTCAAGCCGATCGCCCGGCGCGGGAAGCCGACCGCCTGCAGCGCGGCGAACTCCCGCACACGGCCGGCCACCGCCGCGTACATCGTGTTGACCGCCCCGCACGCCCCGGCCGCCGCGACTAGCCCGACCAGCAACCAGCCCATCGCCCGCATCGGGCCGTAGTGCTTCTGGAGCGCCGCATAATACTCGGCCTCCCGGCTGCCCATCAGTTCCAGGTCCGGACGCCGGTTGCGGCAGAAGTACTCGACGTACCCCATCTGCCGGGCCGGGTCGCCCTTCGGGTCGAATCGCATGGCGACGACGCTCACGTCGTTCGGCCGCCGCACCGCCGTCTTCAGGTCGCCCAGGTCGCACCAGATCTCGGACTCCAGAAGCGTCCCCGGCGCGGCGAACCGGCCGCTGACGCGCCACGGACGACCCTCGACGAGCAGCGTACTCCCGACCGTCACGTCCTCCGTCCGCAACCCGAGCTTGGCCGGAACCAGTCGGCCGACGAGGACCTCGCCCCGCACAGGAATCGTCCCCTCGACGAGCGCCACTTGACGCCGAACCAGGAAGGCGCGATCCCAATCGACGCCCCGGAGCACACCGAGTTGGCCCTGCCCTTCAGCGTCAGACCGGCCGACCCGACTGGCGATGGTCATCTCCGGGGACAACGCCGCCGTATCCCCGTAGCGGACCAGATGGGCCGCGAACTCCGTCCGGGCCAGAGTCGCCACCTCGTCGCTGATCGAGGAGTTCTCCAGGTTCTCGGCGGCGTTGACGTTGTGCAGCAGCACCACTTCCGGGTCGCCGCTCTGGGCGAGACTCAGCTCCAGCCCCCGAACGAACCCGACCACCAGTAGCAACAGGAACACGACCAGCGTCAGGCCGAGCCCGGTCAGGACCGTGCGCAGCGGGCGACGGGTGAGGTTGCGAACGCCGTAGTCCCAGGGAAGCAAACGCATCGGTCCCGCTTACCGTAACGAGGTCACGATCTCTGCCCGGCCAGCCTGCCACGCCGGGACCAACCCGGCGAGCAACCCGACCACCAGCGACAACCCCAGTCCCCACGTTGCCAACTGCGGGGACGCCACGAAGTCGATACTCACTCCCTCCGTCGAGATCGCCAGCGGCTGCCACGCCAGCCAGGCCACGCACCCGGCGATGCCGACCAGTCCACCGACGACCGCGATCAGGCAACTCTCGGCAAGCATCAGTGAAAAGATGCGCGGACCCGAGTAGCCGATGGTCTGCAATACGGCGTGCTCCTTGACGCGATCCTGGGCGGCCATGACCACCGAGTTCGCCACCAGCACCAGCACCACCCCGACGCACACCAGCCCGAGCCACCGCGTCATGCCGATCAGGTCGAGCAGGTCCGCCAGCGCGGTCTGGTAGTGAGCCTTCTGCGGTTTCGTCTCCGTCGGCACCTGGAACCGGCTCTTGACTTTCGCGTCGATCGCTGCCGCCACCGACTCGGCCTGATCGGGGTCCGCCAGGGCCACCTCGAACAACGTGACGTGGAATTCCTCGTGGTGCTTCTGGTTCAGCAACAGTGGCAGGTGCGTGTATATGACGTTCTCCTCACCGGTGGCGTCCGACGCGAACACTCCGGCCACCTGCACCGTCACCCCGGCCGCGGTGAACGACTGCCCCGGACGGAGGCCGCGCCGCTCGGCGATGCGCCGGCCGACCAGTGCAGCATCGGTCCGGGCCTGGAATGACGACCAGTCCCCGGACAGGAACCGGAAGTGCCCCCGCGCCGCCGGCAGCCGCTTCGGATCGACTCCGTTGAAGACGACCGTGTCCAGGCTCGCCCGGCAGTTGCTAACCACGACCTTCACCGGCAGCACGTCCCGGACGCCGGGCACATCCCGGATGGCCTCGTCGTAAAAGACCGGCAACTGGCTCGACGGCGGGCAGAACCGATACGCCTGGTAGACGATCAGCCGGTCGTCGCGGCCGCTCAGCAGGCGGTCGAGCCCCTCCTGGATGGACGACACGAACAGGAACAGGAACATCAGCAGGGCCGTCCCGGCGACGGTCATGGCCGTGCGGACCCGGTGGCCGAAGACGTTCTTGCGGACGTAGGGGAGGTACTTCAACACTGCTTTCACTCCCCTATTGTCGCGCGGGCGCGCGGGCTGTGACCGTTCGCTGACGCCAGCGGCACCACGTCATCGACGAGTCGGCCCTTCTCCAGCCGGACGAGCCGCCGGGCGGCCGAGGCCGCCTTGGGGTCGTGCGTCACCATGACCAGTGTCTTGCCCATCTCCTTGTTGAGCCGCTTCAACAGCAAGAGTGTCTGGCCTGCCGTGTCCGCGTCGAGGTCGCCGGTCGGCTCGTCGGCGACCAGCAGTGTCGGGTCCGCGACGATGGCCCGGGCGATGGCCACCCGCTGCTCCTGCCCGCCGGAGAGTTGTCGGGGGTAGTGGTCGTGCCGGTCCAGCAGTCCAACCGCGTCGAGGGCGACCTGCACGCGCTTGCGACGCTCGGCCCGGGAGAGGGGGAGGAGCAAGAGCGGCAGCTCGACGTTCTCGAACGCCGAGAGGACCGGGATCAGGTTGTAGAGCTGGAAGATGTACCCGACGTGGTTGGCTCGCCACGCGGCGAGCCGGTTGCGGGACAGCTTGCCCAGGTCCTGGCCGGCGACGCGAACCACACCGGCCGTCGGCCGGTCGATCCCGGCGATGAGGTTCAGGAGGGTCGTCTTGCCGCTGCCGGACGGCCCCATCAGGGCGACGAACTCGCCGGCATCGACCGACAACGCCAGGTCGCGGAGGACCGGCACCTCCTGGCCGCCCTTGCGATAGGACTTCGTCAGGTTTTCAATCTCGACCAACGGCATGCTCAAGCCCTCAGCGTTCTTCACCCACCACCTTCACCCGTAACCCCGGCTTCAATTGCTCCAGCCCCGTGGCGATGAGCTTGTCGGTCGGCTGCAGCCCGGAGGCGATCTCAGCCGTCTCGCCGGCCCGATCGCGCTCGCCGGGTGCCAGTTCGACCGTCCTCTGCTCGGCGCGGCCCGACACCGCGCCGACCACCCAGACGCGAACCTGCTCCCCGTCCGGGACCAGCAGACGCCGCGGGACCACCATCCGGCGAACGGACTCCGCCTTCGGGCCATCCTTGCGCGGCGGGGCCTGGAACCGGACACTGGCGATCATCTCCGGCCTGAGCTGTTCCGGCGGGTCGTCCGGCAGTGACACCTTGACCGGCACACTGTTGCGGGCCACGTTCGCCAGGCGTGTATCGTAAAGGACCGTCCCTGTCAGGACTTTCCCAGGCAGCACGTCCTCGACCTCGACCGTCACCGGCTGACCGTGCCGGACGTGTTGAAATTTGGTGACCGGCACCTCGACCCGCACCTGGAGCTTTCGTGGGTCGTACAGGGTGGCCACCACCTCCTGCGAACCGGGACCGGCTGTCGGCCGGCCGCCCACCACGCTGCCGACCCGCGCGTTGAGCTGCATTACCGCCCCGTCGATCGGTGCGACGACCTGTGTGCGCGACAGTTCCAGGTCCGCCGTCTTGACCCTGACCGCGGCCTCGGCGACGTCCTGCGCCGCCTCGGCGGCCTTCGCTCGGACCGCGGCCAGGTCGGCGTCGGTCGCAGCGCGGGCGGCTTCAGCCTGCCTCACCAGCACGTCGGAGGCGACCTGTGCCTTCGCCAGCTTCGCCCGGGCGCTACCCACCTCCGCGGCCGCAACGTCCCGCTGCTGCCGGGACCGCTTGGCCTTCGCCTCAGACGTCGCCGCCCCGGACTTCAGCAACCCCTCCTCCAGTTCCAGCGCGTACTCGGCCGCGGCGAGTAACGCCTCGGCCTTGCCGACCTCGGCCTGTTCCGTCCGCACGCCGACCTCCCCCTCGCGCCGGGCCAGGTCCACGGCTGCCGCTGAGTTCGTCGCGGCGACTCTGGCCTTTTCCAACTCGGCTTCCGCCGACCGACGAGCTGCTTCGCTGCGGGCGTGCCGGCTACGGGCCGCCTCTCCGTCGAGCCGCGCCTTCTCGTCGTCGAGCAGCACCAGCACCTGACCAGTGCGGACGCGGTCCCCGGGGTTCACCCGGACCTCCTTCACCCGATACATTCCCTCGGTCTGCACGGGGACGTCCACCGGCAGCGGCCGCGGCTCGACCCAGCCGGTCGCCTGGAACAACTCCTGCCCCGAAGTCTCGACCGTACCGGCGCGGACTTGGACTGGCACGACCGTTACCGCAAGCGGCGGGAACAGCAGATCCCAGGACGCCCAGACCACCAGACCGGCGAAGCCGGCCAGGATGAAGCCGGGAACCAGTACGCGGCTCCCGAGCCGGCGCGGCGGACGCAGGTCCGGGCCGCCTGATCGGCGGACCGCCAGCGCGCCCAGGTCGGCGTTCGGGTTGGCCATCGCAGTCACTCGGGAAACCAGTAGACGGACCGGACGCGCAACGCGGCGCGGCCGGCGAGCGACAACTCGGTACAGGATCGACAGGGGATTAAACGGCCAGACGTGGAGGGCGGTCGAGTGGGAGGCGGTGCCCGGTCCGGGCGTCGGCGGGCGAAAGCAGCGTCAGTGGCGATTCTGACGAATCAGTGGCCAGGCCGGAACTGACCGCCTCGATCAGCGGAACATGCCCCAACGAACAGAGAGGGCACGGGCAATGCGTCGAACGATCCGGCTCGGGCTGCAATGGCTCATGATCGGGTAGTGGCGGCAGCTCCTCGTGCTGACAGCACCCGCATTTGTGGATGGACTTGATGGAGCCTTCCGGCACTTCTGCGGCGCGCACCAACCCCGACACTGTCCCGCACGGCCATTGTGCGAGAAGGGTGACGAGTACCAGGATCAGACGGAGTGTGTTCGCGGCCATGCCTGTTTC
>DATLIF010000526.1:0-8865 GCA_035539575.1 Fimbriiglobus sp.
CCCATCAGGAGTCCCGGATGAGTCCTTTCTCCCGCCGTGAGTTCCTCGAACGCTCCGCCCTCCTGTCCGCCGCGGCCGCCACCGTTGGGCTGGGCAACTCCGGCCTCGCCGCCGACGAGCCCGTCAAGGCCCGCCGCGGCGCCGCAGCCGATCGCCTGCGCGTCGCTGTTGTCGGGGTCCACAGCCGCGGCATGAGCCACGTCGGCGGGTTCGTCGCCAACGGAAAGGGCAACCACAACCGCAAGAACAACACCACGATCACGCACGTCTGCGACTGCGACGAGGCGGTCATCGGCAAGGCCATGAAGGGCGTCGAGCAGGACCAGGGAGCCGCCCCGAAGTTCGTCAAGGACTTCCGCCGTCTTCTCGACGACAAAGAAATTGACGTGATCTCCATCGCCACTCCGAACCACTGGCACGCGCTGATGGCCGTCTGGGCCATGCGCGCCGGCAAGGACGTCTACGTCGAGAAGCCCGCCAGCCACAATGTCCGCGAAGGCCGGCTCATGGTCGAGGCCGCCCGCAAATACAACCGCATCTGCCAGGTCGGCACCCAGAGTCGCTCCAACCCCGGCATGCGCGACGTGGTCGCGTTCCTGCACGGCAGCGGCGTCGGCAAGGTCGAACTCGCCTACGGGCTGTGCTACAAGCCGCGGCCGTCGATCGGCGACGTCGGCCGCAAGCATGGCGAACAGCCGGTCCCCAAGACGATGGACTACGACCTGTGGTGCGGTCCGGCGCAGGTACTCCCGCCGCGGCGCAACACCAAGAACGGCAGCGTTCATTACGACTGGCACTGGATCTGGGAGTACGGCAACGGGGACTTCGGCAACCAGGGGGTCCACGAGGCGGACAAGGCCCGCTGGGGCCTGAACAAGACTGCCCTGCCGAACTCCGTGGTCACCGTCGGCGGGCGGTTCGGGTACGTCGATGACGGGGAGACGCCGAACACCGAGTTGGCCCTCTACGACTACGGCGACTCGCAGATGCTCTTCGAGGTCCGCGGCCTGCCGACCAAGGACTACAAGGGGGCGAAGGTCGGCAACATCTGGTTCGGCGAGAAGGGCTACGTCGTCTGCCCGAACTACAACAGCGGCGTCGCGTACGACCGGGACGGCAAGGAACTCAAGAAGTTTTCCGGCGGCGGTGACCAGCACCACTTCGACAACTTCGTCCAGGCGGTCCGCAGCCGCAAGGTGTCGGACCTGAACTGCGACATCGAGGAGGGGCACCTGTCGGCCGCGCTGTGCCACCTGGCCAACATCAGCTACCGGCTGGGCCGGGAGGCGACGATGGCCGAGGCGGCGGCCGCGTTCGCCGGCACCAAGGGCGCGGCCGAGGCGCTGGCGCGGATGGCGGACCACCTGAAGGAGAACGGGGTGGACCCGAAGACGGTCAAGGGCCTGGTCGGACCGAAGCTGACCCTCGACCCGAAGGCCGAGACGTTCACCGGCGAGGCGGCCGCCAAGGCGAACAAGATGCTCACCCGCGACTACCGCAAGGGGTTCGACATCACCGAGGCGGTCTAGTTCGCGGGGTGTAGCGACATCAGGAGCCGCGACCACCGGTCGCGGCTCCATTATTTAAAGCGCGTATCGGGATGATGGAGCGGTCGCCCCGACTCGGAGAGTCGGGCTACGTAGCCCGACTCTCCGAGTCGGGGCCAGTCTACCGCTACAGCCATGGGAAGCGTGCTCTAACCGTGCGCCGGGCGGGTCGAGGGGAGGCCGGCGGGTTCGTCGGCGTGGTGGGTCGCGACGTCGGAGCCGTGGCCAGGAAGGGCGGCCGGCCCCCTGTGCTTCGGCCGGGCGAACGGCGGCGGGGTCAGCGTCAGCCGCCAGAACCGGGTCTGGCAGTGGCGGCACCGCAGCGGGAAGATGAACGCCAGGCGGGTCAGGTGCCGCACCCATCCGCTCTGCGATCGCCGGCAATTCGCGGCACGGCAGACCGGGCAGCGGATGGTCCAGGCGATCATGGTCGGACTCATGAGCGAGATTCGATTAGTTGCGCCCCCATCATGACGGATAACGCCCGGCCCGTCCAGGGGCCGTCGGGGCCGGGCCTCCGAAACCATAGAACACCCTTCGGCCCGCCGCCCCGTCCGAGGCCCGTGATGCCGCAACCCGACGCCGATCGGCTCGACGACTACCGGTTCCAGATGGGCCACGACGCCGGCAACCTCGCCCAGGTGCTGGACCAACTCACCGACGCGATGCACCTGGTCGGCCAGCACACGGTCTATTGTCGGGTGGAGAAGGGTCCGCGGGCCGGCGAGCCGCCGCTGGACGTGGCCGAGTTGATGCGATTGCTGGGGGTGACGAAGGAACTGGTGCAGGAGTCGCTGTTGCGGCTGCGGGGGTTGAAAGAAGTGCGCGGGAGTGAGTAAGTCGGGTTGTAAGAAGTGCCGACCAGGCGAGCGAGGGGCGTAAGCCCCCCGAGTGCTTCCGCGGTCGAGAACATACCCGCATAACCGTCGGGCATGCCGGATTGATTGAGTGGAGAAGTGATCTGACACGTCAGGCACTCGGGGGGCTTACGCCCCCCGCTCGCCTTTCACATCACCAGTCGCCGCTTCGCGGCGCGGGCGGCATTACAGTCGGCACAGATCCCCCGAACGACCAGGGTGTGGCCGTCCGCCCGGAAGTGGTGCTCGGCCGCCACCTCGCGCAGCGCCGCCTCGATCGCCGGGTGCTGGAACTCGATCATCACACCACACGTCCCGCACACCAGGTGCTCGTGCTGCGGGTAGCCATAATCGTGGTCGTACACCGTCCGCCGGCCGATCTCGATCCGCCGCAAGAGGCCCGCGTCCACCAGCTTCGTGAGTGTCCGGTACACGGTGGGCCGGCTGACCCGGCGGCCGGCCCGCTTCAGGTCGTCGATCAACTCTTCGGTGTCGAAGTGCTTGTGCCGCGCGAAGATGTGGGCCACCATCTCCCGCTGCGGTCCGGTGAACCGCTGCGGGCGGGGACGGCTGGCCAGGTACTCGCGGAACCGCTCCTCCGGCGTCTGCGACACCGCGACCGCTGGCAGGCTCACGTTCGGCCTCCGACAAACGACACCGGCCGGGGCGCGCCCCGGCCGATCACAACAGGTTCTCGTACCCGGCGGGGGCCGGCGCTGCGGGAGATTATACCCGCCGCCGTGCCCCGCCTGTCAGCGGCCGCCCCGGACGCTCTCGAAGAGTCGGTCCTGGGCCGCCTCCCACCGCTCCGGGGTGTCATAGACGCCGTCGGCGATGAGTTGCCGGACGTGCGCCACCAGCCCGTGCCGGACGCCGTCGGCGCCGGGCGCCTCGGCCTTGAGGGCCGCCGGCACCGCCGGGGCTCCGCGGTCAGGCGGGGGCGGGGTCATACGGTTGAGGACCAGGTCGGGGGTGTCCGCGGCCGGCGGACGGGGCGAGGTCAGCCGCCAGGTGTAGATACGCCGCGGGGAAGGCTGTCGCATGTTCCGGCTTCTCCCCTGACGGGCGGCCGTGGGTGCCGCGCGGCAGAAGTTCAGTGTACGCTCGGCGGGCCGGCGGGATCAACCCGCCCTCGGGCCGGGGACAGGCGTTCAGACCTGCCGTCCCATTCTACGCTTGGTCTATCGTCGGGCGTGCGCCGGGTGGTGAAAGAAATCGACCCGCCGTCACCGTCACCCGAGTCTTCCCAGAGTCCGCCGCGTCGGTTCCACGGGGGATGCCCGTCGGAGCGCTGGCGCCAGCCACCGATCCGCCGTCCGGGCACCCAGTTGGAGTGAACCGCTCAAGCTGCGGCCCACCGCCTCTCATGACCAATGCACGCCGCGTGCCGGACCGCCGCGCCTTGAGGCATTCCGTCCGCCGACGCACCAACTCCTGTCCGCGGGGTGGTCGATTACAGCGCTCGTCCGGTTGGTGTGGCGATCGGTGCCGTGCCACACCACGGGTGAACAGCCGCTGTGATTCTTGCAGGTCGGGTCGGGTCTCTCGGACCCGACCTCGCTTTCTCCAAGAATGTCACACCGCGCCACTCGGCGCGCCGTCCTCGGCTGGTGGGAGTTGGGGCCGGACTGGCTCAACCGACTACCCGGCGGCCTCCCCCGCGGCCCGGGCCTGGTTGGCGGCGATGTGCGCGAGACGGGTCGGCACCGGGTGCCGATAGCCGCTCAGGGTGGCCCTCACGACGGCCACCGCCCCCTCCAGGTCCACCCGATGCCCCGGCGACACGAACACCGGCTTCGCCCGCGCCCGCGTCCGGAGCACCACCCCGACCGTCTCGCCCCGGTCCGTCAGCGGCGACGTGTCGCCCGCGGCCAGTCCCGGCTCGTCGAACGTCCCGACCAGCCGGGACTTCGCGCACCCCACACACGGCCGGTCCAGCCACAGTCCGATGTGACAGGCGAGTCCGAGCCGACGGGGGTGCGCGATCCCCTGTGCGTCGAGCATAACGGCATCCGGTTCGATGCGCAAACGCTCCCAGGCCGCTAAAACCGGCGGCGCCTCGCGGAACGACAGTAACCCCGGCACATACGGGAACTTCACTTCGGCGTGTGCGACCACACTCTCGACCACGCTCAGGTCCGCGACCCGCACGACCACGACCGCCGCGTGCAGTCGGGGCGAGCCGCGGTCGTAGGAGACGTCGCACCCGGCGACGAGGTCGAGCTTGCCCAGCGGCGTCGAGGTGTCTACGCGGGCGGTGAGTTCCCGCTGGAGGGCGACCGCGTCCTTGGGGGTGAGGTCCCAGTCGTGCAGGTGGTGGCGGAGGGGAGGCATGAGATAGATACGAGACACGAGATACGAGATACGAGAAAAGTTATAGAACTGGCGCGATTCTACTCCGGTGTACCGGCTACAGGGCCGACCGCGTGACTGTCGCCCGGCGGTTCTTCGTCTCGTGTCTCGTGTCTCGCATCTCGTGTCTCCGGCAACGCCGGGACCGTAACCGAAGGCAAAGGCCGGTAAGAAGGCGGCGGCTCCTCCGGCAGGTCGAACGCCAGCGCCGGGTCGTCCGCCAGCCGCAGCGCCACCCGCACGGTGAAGGTGCTCCCCCGCCCCAGGTCGCTGCGCAGCGACACGTCGCCGCCCAGCAACTTCGCCAACTCCCGCACGATCGACAGGCCCAGCCCGGTGCCGCCCTGCTCGCGCGTCAGCGGGTTGGACGCCTGCCGGAACTTGTCGAAGACCAGTTCCTGCTCCTCCGGGGCGATGCCGACGCCGGTGTCCGCCACGGTGAACAGGAGTTGCTCCCCTTCGACCGCGGCCCGCAGCGTCACCCGGCCGCCCTCGGGAGTGAACTTGATGGCGTTGGAGAGCAGGTTGCCGAGCACCTGCCCGAGCTTGCCGGCATCCTGACGGGCCGGTGGTAGTTCGGGCGGCACCTCGACCCGCAGCTCGACGTTCTTCTTCTCCGCCTGGCCGCGGTGCAGAGCCGCCGCCTGCTCGCAGACCGCCCGGCCGTCCAGCTCGGCCGGGTGGACCCGCATCTTGCCGGCCTCTAGCTTGGCCAACTCCAGGATGTCGTTGATGAGCGCCAGCAGGTGCTGCCCGCTGGTGTTGATGTTCCCGGACCATCGGTGCTGCCGGTCGGTCAGGTTGTCCGCCCCGAGCAGCATCTCGCTGAACCCGATGATGCTGTTGAGCGGGGTCCGCAGCTCGTGGGACATGGTGTGCAGGAAGTCGCCCTTGAGCCGGTTGGACTCGAACAGCGCCATGTTCACCCGGGCCAACTCGTCCACCTTGCGGTCGAGGTCGGCGATGAGGTTGCGGTTGCGGTCCTGCATGTTGGTCAGGTTGCGCAGCATCCGGTTGAAAGCGTCGGAGAGATCCTCGAACTCGTCGGCGGTCTGGATCTCGCTGCGGACGTTGAGGTGCCCCGCCGCGATCGCGTCCGCGACGGACTTCAGGTGCTTGACCGGCTTGACGATCACGTACCGGATGACGGCGTAGCTGCCGGCCAGGATCAGGAGCGTGGTCACGACCGCGAAGGTGATGAGCAGCGCGCGGTTCTGGTGGAACCCGGACTCCATCACCGCTGTGGAGAGCTGGACGCGGACGACGGCCATGAGCTGGCCCTCTTCGAGCCCGGGGTACACGAGGGTAGCGACCTTGGGGTCGGTCGGCTGCAGGTCGAGCCGGCCGGCCAGCAGGTCGGGGCTGGTGTGGCACTGGATGCACGACTTCGCCGCGCGGACCGCGCCGTAGTACAGGAACGTCTTCTCCTGAGGAACTGGGCGGACCTGTTCGGCCTGGTCCTCGTGCAGGACCATGTTGTACAGGGCGGCCAGGTCGTCCACTGTCTCCGGCTCCCGCCCGGCGCGCGGGGCCTCCACCCGGACCACCCGGTACGAGTAGTTGCGGAGCCTTTCGGGCCAGTCCTTCTCCGAGAAGGACTGGAAGTCGTCCATCGCCGGGGCCATCTCCGAGTCGGTGACGTGGATCCGGGCGACGATCGGCGACACCAGGGCCCGGCCGGTGTGGCGGAGTTGGTCGTAGGCGAGGTCTTCAGTCTGCCGGGCGTAGAAGTAGAAGCTGGCCGACATCAGGATCAGCACGCCGGTGCCCAGCAACCAGCGGCACTTCCGCTCCAGACTGGTCTCGCCGAGTAGCCGCTTGAACGCCCGGTACGACATGATTAATTCACCGCAGAGGGCGCGGAGGGCGCAGAGAGAAGAGAAGAGGGAGAGTTCATTTCAATTCCTGGTATTTTTACTCATGATTTATCTCTGCGCCCTCCGCGCCCTCTGCGGTGAATTCTTCTGACAGCCCGGACAGTAGTGTGACGACCGACCAGCCACCCGGACAACCTCAATCACGGCCGCGCACGCCGGGCATGGCTTCCCGGTGCGGCCGTAGACGCGGAACTCGTCCTGGTAGCCGCCGCGCAGCCCCGACCCGCCGACGTAGTCGCGGATGGTCGAGCCGCGGTGCTCGATCGCGTCGGCAATGACCGCCGCGACTGCCTCCCGCAGCCGGTCGGCCTCGGCGGCGGTCACGGTCTGGCCGCGCCGCTGCGGGTGCAGCCCGGCCCGGAAGAGCGCCTCGTCGGCGTAGATGTTCCCGACACCCGCCACCACCGTCTGGTCCAGAAGCACCGCCTTCAGGGTCCGCCCGGTCCGCTGGAGCGCCTCGCGGAACGCCACCGGATCGATCTCCGCCGGCTCCGGCCCGAGCCGGTCTGCCAGGAACGCCCGCACCGCCGCCTCATCGGCGAACAACTCCACACTGCCGAACCGCCGGGCGTCCCGGAACCGCAACTCTCCGGCGTCGCCATTCAGTTCAAACACCAGGTGCGTGTGGTCCTTCATTGCCTCGTCGGACTTCGCCACCGTGAACTGCCCGGTCATGCCCAGGTGAACGACCAGCCGCGGCCCGGCGTCCAGGTCGAGGACGATCCACTTGCCGCGGCGGCGGACGCCCGCCACCGTCGCGCCGACCAGCCGGGCGGCCCAGTCCCGCTTCCACGGCCGACGGAGCTTACGCCGACCGACCCGCAGCGCCACGAACCGCCGGCCCACCAGCAGCGGCCGCAGGTCGCGGACGACGGTCTCCACCTCCGGCAGCTCGGGCATAACAGATTCACCGCAGAGGGCGCAGAGAGCGCGGAGACGAAGATAAAGTTAGGACGGCATTATCCACCCAACCATGTCCGGCGCTAATCCTCCCGGCTGATACAATTCTAACTCTGTCTTTCCCTTTGCGTTCTCTGCGCCCTCTGCGGTGAATCCTCAGATGCCTTCAACTCTTCCCGACGCCCGCGGCCGGTTCGGCCCCTACGGTGGGCGGTTCGTTCCCGAGACGCTGATGTTCGCCCTGGAGCAACTGGACCGGGCGTACCGCGAAGCGAAGGACGACCCGGCGTTCCAGACCGAGTTCCGCCGGCTGATGCACGACTACGTCGGCCGACCGAGCCGCTTCTACTTCGCCGAGCGGCTGACGCGGGAGGCCGGCGGGGCGCGCATCTACCTGAAGCGCGAGGACCTCAACCACACCGGCGCCCACAAGATCAACAACGCGCTGGGCCAGGCGATGTTGACCCGGCGCATGGGCAAGACCCGCGTCATCGCCGAGACCGGGGCCGGCATGCACGGCGTCGCCACCGCCACCGCCGCGGCGCTCTTCGGTCTGACCTGCCGCGTCTACATGGGCAGCGAGGATGTCCGCCGGCAGGAGTTGAACGTCTTTCGCATGCGGGCAATGGGGACCGAGGTGTTCCCGGTCGAGAGCGGCAGCAAGACGCTCAAGGACGCGACCAACGAGGCGATGCGCGAGTGGATGAGCACGGTCGAGGACACGCACTACATCATCGGCAGCGTCGTCGGCCCGCACCCGTTCCCGATGATGGTCCGCGACTTCCAGAGCGTCATCGGCCGCGAGACGATCGCGCAGTCGCGCGAGCTGTTCGGCCGGCTGCCCGACGCGGTGATCGCGTGCGTCGGCGGCGGGAGCAACGCGGCGGGGATGTTCTTCCCGTTCGTGGACGAGGCGGGCGTGGAGTTGGTCGGCGTCGAGGCCGGCGGGCGGAACAAGGACCGCGGCCAGCACGCGGCGACGCTCACGTTCGGCGCCCCCGGCGTGCTGCACGGCAGCTTCAGCTACGTTCTCCAGGACGACGACGGGCAGACGGCCGACGTGCATTCGGTGAGCGCCGGGCTGGACTACCCGGGCGTCGGCCCGGAGCACAGTTTTTGGCGCGACAGCCGCCGGGTGCGGTACTGCAACGTGAGCGACCAGGAGGCGCTGGACGCCTTCCACTTGTGCGCCCGGCTGGAGGGGATTCTGCCGGCGCTGGAGACGTCGCACGCGGTGGTGGAGGCGATGCGCGAGGCGGCGAAGCGGCCGAAGTCGGACGTGGTGGTGGTGTGCTTCAGCGGCCGCGGCGACAAGGACTGCGCCGAGGTGGC
>DATLIF010000527.1:0-14597 GCA_035539575.1 Fimbriiglobus sp.
CGTCTGCGGTCGCTGCGGTGGGCCTCGAAGACTCGACCCACCCTACAAGGACCGACTTCGTTCCCACAACACGACGGCCGCGGGCAGGTCCGCTACGACCCCAGCCAGCCGCAACTCGTCCGCCAGTAGCGGTTCCGTCACCCCGGCCCCGTAGCCGGTTTGCACCAGCACCGTCCGACACCCAGCCGCCGCCCCGGCCTTCAGATCGCAGACCTTGTCCCCGATCATCCACGACCTGGTCAGGTCGAGACCCAGGTCGGCGGCGGCTGCCCGCAGCATCCCCGGCTTCGGCTTGCGGCAGTCGCAGTCCACCCGGAACGCTCCGACCCCCTCGGCCGCATGGTGAGGGCAGTAGTAGTAGGCGTCCATGTGCGCCCCCTGCTCGCTCAGCAGCGCCGACAGGTGGGCGTGGACCTCGGCGACCCGGCTTTCCGGG
This sequence comes from Fimbriiglobus sp., assembly GCA_035539575.1. Taxonomy (GTDB): domain Bacteria; phylum Planctomycetota; class Planctomycetia; order Gemmatales; family Gemmataceae; genus DASSAT01. The sequence goes on from DATLIF010000527.1 coordinate 437, forward strand.
AAGTACCCGCGGGCCACCCCCGCCTGGTTCGTCACGACCACCACCCGTACCCCGGCCTCGTTCACCCGGCGGACCGCCGCGGCTGCTCCGGGGATCAGCCGCACCTGCTCCACCCGGGACAGGTAGTTGACCTCCTCGATCAGCGTGCCGTCCCGGTCCAGGAAGACGGCCTCGTCAGCCGGCATGGGCGACCGCCTCTTCCACCAGTTCACAGATCAGGTGCCACGCCAGGATGTGAACCTCCTGGATGCGTGGCGTCAGCCCGGACGGCACCTTGAAGCACACGTCACAGGCCGACCCCAGCGGCTCGCCCGGCTCGCCGGTGAAGCCGATGGTCTCCGCGCCGATCTCCCGGGCGGCCTTCATCGCCGCGATCACGTTCGGCGACTTCCCACTGGTGCTGATCCCGACCACCACGTCTTTCGGCCGGACCAGCGCCTTCACCTGCCGGGCGAACACCTGCTCGAAATCGTAGTCGTTCCCGATCGCGGTCAGGATCGAGGTGTTCGCGTTCAGGGCGACGGCCGGCAGCGGCCGCCGCTCCTTGAGGAACCGGCCCACGAACTCCCCCGCGACGTGCTGGGCGTCGGCGGCGCTGCCGCCATTGCCGCACAGGAAGATCGTCCCTCCGCCGAGCAACCGTGCGGTCAGCCGGTCGGCGATGGCCAGCAGTGTCGGCGTGTGCTCCTCAGCCACGCGGCTGACGAGCAACTGGTGTTGCCGGACCGCTGCCGTTAACCGCTCCCTGGCTTGCATGTCGCAGTTCCTCATGGCGACCGATGAACGCCCGGAGGTCTTCCGGTGTGCCGATGTCGTAGAACGGGCGGTCGCAGGTCAGTGCCGCGATCCGGCACCCATCCCGGAGGGCGGCCGGGAAGACGTCCCGCTCGACGGACCGGACTTTGCCCGGCGGGACTCGGTCGAGCAACTCCCTCTCGATCACGTACGCGCCAGCGTTGAGCCATCCGGGGCGTGCGGCCGCGGTCTCGTCCTTCTCGCGGAACCCGGTGACGAACTGGCCGGCCGGGTCGAGGTCCACCGTCCCGTACCGCCGGGCGTCCTCCAACCGGGCGAGGGTCAGCGTGGCGAGAACCCCGGACTCCTGACGGGCCAGGGCATGATGCCGGACCACCCGGTTGTGGTCAACGTCGAGGTAGGTGTCGCCGTTGACCACGACCGCAGCCGGGTCGAAGAACCGCTCGGCCAGCCTGATCGCCCCGCCGGTCCCAAGAAGTCGGTCCCCTTCGATCGAGTAGTCGATCCGCACGCCGAGCCGGCTGCCGTCGCCGAACTCCTCCCGCACCTGCGCGGCCCGGTGCCCGACACACAGGACAAAGTGCCGGGCTCCCTGATCGCGGAGTAGACCGATCTGCAACTCCAGGAACGGCCGTCCGGCGATCGGGGCCAGGGCCTTCGGGCGGTCGGCGAGGACCGGCAACAGACGGGTGCCCAGCCCGCCGCACAGAATCAGTACCGGCAAATCACCCAGTGCGGACATGCTCAGGCCGCCTCCCGCATCCGGACGATCGGCGAACGCTCGGTGCTACAGTGGAGGACGTGCGACCCCGGAGCGTCGAGCCGGAAGCTCACCTCCAGGAGGTCGGACAATCGCGCCCGGATGGCCGGATGGGTTTCCGGTGGGGCGAAAAAGAGCAGGAACCCGCCGCCGCCGGCCCCCAGAAGCTTGCCGCCGACCGCCCCGGCCTCGATGGCTGCATCGTAGTAGGTGTTGATCGTGTCGGTCGAGACGCCCGTGTCCAGCTCGCGTTTCATCAGCCAGGACCTGTGGAGCAGTTCGCCGAACTCCGTCAGCGGGCTCATGCCGGTCAGGACCGCGTACCCGTCGTCCACCATCCGACGCATCCGGGCAAGGCGGTCGAGGTTGTTGCCGACCCGCTGAACCTGGGCCTTTGCTAGATCCTCGGCCCGTCGCTTGATCCCGGTGAAAAAGCAGATCAGGCTGGCCTCGAACTCGGCCAGCCGTGACCCGCTGAGCGGGATGCGGTGGACGACGAAGTGGCCCATCCGCTTGAACTCGATCAGGTTGAATCCGCCGACGGCTGCGAACGTCTGGTCCTGGACGCCGACCGACTCGCCGAGGACGCGACGCTCCAGGTCGATCGCCTGGTAGGCCAGTTCCAGCGGCGGGACAAGCTTCCGTTGGTAGGCGTAGATCGTGTTCAGCAGCCCGACCACGAACGAGGACGACGAGCCCAGGCCGGTCATCGACGGCAGTTCGGCGGCGTGGTGGACTTCCACGTCCCCGGTGACGCCGCACCACCGTAGGCACTCGCGGAACGGGGCGTGTTCGATCTCCTCGACCGACGTGACGCACTCCACCCGGCGGTAGGACAGTCGCACCGAGTAGTCGAACATCTTGCTGTAGAAGTGCGACATCGTGAAGAACGACGACTTGTCCACCGCCGTCCCGAGGACGGCCCCGCCGTGGGTCTGGAAGTACTCGGGGTAGTCGGTGCCGCCGCCCAGGAAGCTGATCCGCAACGGAGTCTGCGTGATAATCATCGCGTGCCACCCGGGAAAGCCGACGGGGGACGGGGCCGCCCCGCCGCACCATTGACTATCGGCCGTGACGGTTGCGCGGCTTGAACGTGACAGGACTGGAGGGCCGGGTCGGGGGCGGCACCGCACCCAGCGGCTCGTCGCCGCGATCCTGGGCCGGTCCGTCGGGCAGGATGTGTCGTAAGTCAAACGGCCATCACGCAGACCAGTCCGGCGGCGTCTCGGGTGCCGGTCCGGTCGCGGTCAGACTACCAGATAAGCGGAACCGGCCCACATGTCAAGAAGCCCCATTCGCGGGAATTGCGCTGGTTGGGGGGCCTGCGCAGGGGCCGGCCTACGACGCCTTCCGCTTGAACGGCTCGACATCCGGCACGTCGGGGAGGTCCGGCAACGGGTCGGCATCCGGGCGGACCGACCGCGTGCGGAGTTCGGCCCAGGTGTCGATCAGCCCGGGCGGAGGCCCGCCAGGAAGGTCAGTGAGGGCGTTGAGCGTGTCGTTGACCCACACCGCATCACTTGAGGCCAATGCGGCGATCGTGTGACCGATCGCCACCGAGTATCTGGCGGCCACCACGCCGGACCCGTGTGATTCTGCCACGTATCGTCGGGCATTTTCACTCAGCCGATCTCGCAGCGCCGGATCGCGGGCGATGCGGGCCAAGGCTGCGGTCAGGTCCGACGCATCCCGGGCCGGGGACCGGACCTTCAGGGCGACCGCGTTCGGCAGTTCGAGCATGGAACCGGTGTCCGAGGTCACGCAGACCGCTCCGGCGGCCAGCGCCCGGATCAGCGACCCCGACGTCTCCCAGTTCGACGGGTGTCGGAGCTGGACGCAGACGTCCGCCGCCACAGCGTAGGCCGGGAAGTCGTCCAGGGGCACCCGACCGAGGAAGGCCACCTGTCCGTGGAGGCCGAGTTCGGCAGCGAGAGTCTCGATTTCCCTCTGGTATTCGGGCTGGCACGGACCGACGAGTACAACCGTGGCTCGTCGCCTGATGTCTGTCGGCAAACCCGCGACCGCACGGACCAGGATTCCGACCCGCTTCGGGGGGCCGACGATCCCCAGAGTGCAGACCAGGAAGCGGTCCGCCGGTAGCCCGAGCCGGAGGCGCTCCGCCGCGCGCTCCCCGACTCGCGGGGTGGCCGCGATATGCGGAACGACAACGGTCGGGGCGTCGGTGGCCCGCCGGACTTGCCGCCAGGCCCCGTGGGAGTGGACGACGACTCCCGCAGCGGCTTCCAGCACCCGGCGGCTAAAGGGTGAGAGGGCGTGTGCGGCGTGCGGGTGGAGCCGACCGGCGCGCAGCCACTCGGCCAGTTCACTCTCGCCATTGTGTTCGGCCTCGTCGGCCGCCGACCCGGGCCACACGCCGGCCTCGTTCGCCCAACGGAACAGGTGGCCGAGCGCCACGTCGTGCAGCACGACCAACCCCGGATTGCGGGCCAGCAGCGGCAACTGGTAGCTGTGGTAATAGCTGTTCCCGATGTGATACACGAACAGGTCGAACGGCCGGGCAGCATGCCGGGCCGCGACCCGGTTCGCCGGGATCACTGGCAGCCGGAGGGGGCCAAGCTCCGCAGGCGGACCCGCGGGGTCGGAGACCCATTCCAGCTCGAACCGCCCGGCAAGGACAGCGGCCACTTCCGCCGCGTAGTCGGCAATTCCCGTCTGCGAAGGTGGCACCGGAGCGACCCAGGCCACCCGCGGCCGACGCGGACTGGCTCGCAAGGTGACGGGCCGTTCCAGCGCCTCGGCAAGCTGTTCGGCTGCCTTCGCGAAGCTTGTCGCGGGGCCAAACCGGTGCTGTTCCTCCCCCTGGGCGTCCACGACCGGAGGCGCGTCCGGCCCGTACAGGAGGGCGACCTCATCGGCGACGGCCGGGGTCCCGGACACCAGCAGGTCCGCCACGACTACTGCTCGCAACCGATTGTCGGTGCCGGGTTCGGTGAGGGTCGATAGAAGGTTTGACTCGGGGACGACCACGGCGACACGGGACCGGCGCGAGCGAGAGGCCGGCACCAGCGCCTCCGTCTCGAACAAGCCGGCGTGGAGGACCCAGTCCGGCGCTTGCGCGTCGAGCCAGTCGGCGTAATACCGGTCGAGAACGGGTCGGGTGTCAGCGTTGGACGGCAGCGGCGGATTGAACTCGCGGACCGGGAGCCCGGTGGCATCAACGGGGTCGTTCTGCAAGTCGGCCCGTACGGCCACCTCTAGACGCCAGCCCGGCCGCGCGTCACGCAGTGCGGCCAGCAAGCCTGCCGTATACTGCCGGTGAGTCTCGGCCTGGAGTGGGAGCCCGTCGATCAGGAGGAACATCGCCGTGTCTCGGCCCCCAGTCAGTTCTTGGCCGCCACCCATAGCGTCAGATCGGCCTCGTCGGTCCGTGCCGCGGTAAGGGACCACCCCTGAGGGGCACGGATCGCGTACACACGTTCGACAAGCCGCAGTGGGCCAAATCGACTGGCCATCTCGGCAGAACCGGAGCCGATCACCCGCCCGTCCTGCGTCAACACCCGGGCGAGAAGAGATAGTGTCGCATCCCCCGGCGGGCCGTTAACCCGGTCCCCGGCCAGTGCGATCGCGACATCGAACGACTCGTCGGGGAACGGCCACTTGCCGTCCGTGTCCGACGGGCGGCTCCGCCGCTCAGAGATCGCAACCGGCCCGACGTCGGCCGCGCACTGCACGACCTGATACCCCCGGCTCGCGAGATCGAGGGAACTCTGACCGTTCGGAGTGAGAACCAGAACCCGCGCCGGTGGCGGGGGTAGTCGAGTGTCGAGAAACAGGTCTTCAACCACGCGGATCGGGTCATCCGGTATTTCGGTCCCAGGACCACCGCCATGCCGTCCGCAACACGCTGTCGGCTCCGGTTGCGAGTTCAGTGCGATGGCCTGTCGGGCCAATTCTGCCTGGAGAGCGTTCACACGGTCTGCCACGTCGGCCAGGTAGCCGTGGACCGATCGGAGGTACGAGTCCGCCGCATGATTGAACTGTGTCTGGCGTTCCAACCACGGGTTCATAAGCCGCTTGATCGCACGGCGACAGTGCCGACCGACCCGGCCGAACAACCCCCGGCCGTGCGGGGCCGGGTGACCGAGCACACCGGCCGACTCGGAGAGGTGCGGCAGCAATCCCGCTGGGGGTGCCGGGATCGGGGGTAGTGGTGGCGGTGGCTGAAAGAATCGACGCGCGGCGAGACCGTTTCGCATGGCCGCGGCCAGCGCGTCCGGCGACGGCGGGGTCGCGGGCGGCGTGGACATCGGAACGACTCTCCTGACGCGGCGAAGTTCGTGGCGGATCCGTCTGGTCTGCGGCCGCGCAACCGAGCGGGTCAGTAGGACACTATCGACCGTGCCGGTTCGGGTCTTCATGCTAACCCTGCCGGTCCGCCGATCAGCCCAGTGGGCGTAACAACTTGTGCGGAACCGGCGTCTGATCGTGGTTAGCAGTGTACCAGTCCGGAACCGGCACGGGGCGTGTCTTGTTCCGGCATTCCGGAAAGTCGGATCGGTGAATCCCGATCTGTTATGGCGTCAAGAGCCGGTGGCGACCACCCGCCGGCCGTCGATCCGCCAGTTCCCCGCTGCCATTAGACGGATCGCCTCCGGGTATGCCTCGCACTCGGCAGCGAACACCCGCTCGGCCAGGGTGTCCGGTGTATCGTCGTCGAGCACGGGCACGACCCGCTGTACGACGATCGGCCCGGTGTCGTAGGTTTCGTCGGCAAAGTGGACTGTGCAGCCGGACACCTTCGCCCCGTAGGCCAGCACCGCCTCGTGAACGTGGTGGCCGTACATCCCCTTACCACCGAACGCGGGTAGCAGCGACGGGTGGATGTTCAGCACCCGGTGCCGAAAGTCCCGTGGGATTGCCAGCAGGTGGAGCCAGCCGGCGAGTACGACCAGGTCGGGGTCGGCGGCCCGCAGCGCATCGAAAACCGCCGCGGAGAAGTCGGGCGTCCGCCGCGGGACGACCGTCACGGTGATGCCCGCCCGCCTCGCCCGCTCGTTGCCGTAGGCGTCCGGGTTGCTGGAGACAACCGCGGTGATTTCCGCACGGAATCGACCGTCTGCGACGCGGTCGATGAGGTTCTGCAAGGTGGTGCCCCCGGCCGATACGAGGACCGCGAGTCGCGGCAGGCGGGTCGGGTCGTGACGGCGCGGGTCGGGCATGGGTGGGGTGTCCTTCTCTGGTTACTCTCGCCCGGATGTTTTATGCTGAAGCGGCCACGCGGCGTTCCCACTCCCGGTCCGCCGCCGGCCTGGCGGACTGAGAAAGGTCGGACGACGTGACGCCGACGGGCGCCGAAGCCCTGTACCCCGAGTTGACCCGGCGGTTCGATGGTTCCGCCGCGCTCGGATACCTGAACTTCTCCGACGGCCGGCCGGACCCCCGGTTCCGGAAGGCGTTGGCGGAAGTATTCGGGTCCCTTCTGTCGTCCGGCGACCCGGCCCCGTGGCTGACCGCGTCCGGCTGGCTGTCGGCGCGTGCGGGCGATCTGGAGGGCTCCGGGCCAGCGGCATTCCGCGATCTCGCCCAGGCGAAGGATGCCCTTCAAACCGCGTTCCGCGATCTTCCGGCCACGTACCGCCGCCACCACGGCGATCTGCTTCCGCACCAGCCGGATGACCTTCTGTTCAACGCATTCTTTCTCGCCCGCTGTTGCGAGGCGGTTTTGGCAGCACGGGCAACCGGCCGCGGCACCGAGGCGGCGCTCGGAATTCTCAACGACTTTGTCGGCTACCGACCGATCGCGGTGTTGGAGACGCGGCCGCAGACGGACTTCTACGCCCACGAGAAGGTTTGCCCGGTGCCGCTGTACTTCCGCGGCGTCGGGGTCGCGCCGGGGCGCTACGCCGACCTGGTCCGGCCGGCGCTGGAACTGCTCCAGCAGACCGACCGCGGGCAACTGGATGAGGCCGCGTTCGACCCGGACCGGCTCGAAGAACTGGCCCTGGATCCGCGGGCGATCGACCACTTCCACCCGGTCAACAAGCGGCCGAGCGTCCTGTTCGGGGAGTGGGACCCGCACCGGATCGACGGTCGCGGTTTATACAACCGGTTCGTCCTGCGGCAGCCAACCCTGGAGGCGTTGCTGAACTGGGTTGACACCGGCAAGGACCGCGCCGACCGACTCTTCGAGGCGGCGGCCGCGCTGTGCGGCACGGTCCTGATGGGCGCCGGGGTCAGTGGCGCCGGGCCGACCTACCACGACTCGTCGGTCACGCTCTCCGGGCTAGTGCAACGAATCGCCCGCTACCGGGATGAGTTCTACAAGCGGCTCCTTGCAGCGGTCCCCGGGCCGCACGGCGAGCGGTTACGGGAAGAGGCCGCGCGGCTCAAACAGCCGTTCGCCGGGGTGCGGCAGTATCTCAACCAGGCGATCGCCGCCGAGCGGGCACTACACCTTCAGGAGCGGCGGCTGGCCCTGCTGTACGCGGCAATGGGTTATCCGGCCGCGGCGCGAGCGCGTGCCGCGAACATCCCCGCTCCTGCGACACGCTTCGGGGCGGAGATTCGTCTGCGGCAGACCGAGGCCGGCTTCGCGATCAAGGACGGCAAGCTGTCGGACGTGACCAACCTGCTCGCCGAAGTCGAGGATCTGCTGCGGCGGGGGATCGGTTGCGGGGCGCTGATCGACCCGTGGAACGTCCTGGGCTTCCAGGGGCTGTACCCGATCTTCCCCGGCCGCGACGACACGGTCCGCGACCCGCGGGCCGAGGACCTGATTCTGACCGTCGGCCGTCAGTTCGACCTGTACGCCCAGGGGCTGTCCGCGGCTGCGGCCGGCACCGACCGGGAACTGGAGCAGCGGTTCCGCGACGGGATGCGGGCGCAGGCCGAGTGGTGGGACCGGTTCGCCACGACCGCGGTGTCCGACCTGCCGAAAGTCCACGGTGGTGAGCGCTCCGAGGCGGCCGAACACGTTGCCCGGGCGATGACGCTGTGGAAGACCGGCGGGGCAAGCGACCCGGCGTTCTGGCGAAACCACCGCGAGGGGTTCCGCACCCCGGCGGCATTCGCACAGGTCATCGACGCGCTCTTGACCCACGGCGACTATCGCGCGTCGCTCGCCCTGCTCGTCACCTGGCTGAGCGAGGGCGACTCGGTCTCGCTACAGGATCCGTCGGCGTCCTTCTTCCGGCTGGCGTTCCGGTGGCTGCGGGCGGTAACGACCGGCGAGGCGATGACGGACGCCGACCGCGGGCCACTGGTCCGCCGGTTCTTCGAACTGCTGGAGGCCAACGCCGAGGACCGCTGGAGTGTCCCCGACCTGGGACTCGGCCCGATCCCGCGGGAGCCGGGAGACGCGGGCGCGGAGGCCGGGGAAGTGTTCGAATCGGCCTACGAGGGCATGACGTTCAAGGACTCGGCCGACGACGGCGAGGAGGGGGCGGTTGCCGAGGGCGGCGGCCCGGCGCCCGGTGAATTCACCCTCGACGGCGAGGCGGAGCGGGCCGAGGACCGGCTCCGATTCCTGGCCGCGGTCGCCCGGCTGTGGCGGACCGCGGCGATGCCCGACCTGTGGCCGAAAACTGACACGGCCGCCACAGCGGCGGTCGGCGAGTGGCTCCGGACCGCCCGGCACAATCTGACGGCCCTGCGCGGGCTGACGGAGCGACTGCACCAGGTGCCGGTCCCGGAGCCGACCGGCGGCGTCGAGGGGGTGATGGAGTACGACCGCCGCCGGGCGATCAAGGGCCATCTGCTCGAACTGGCCGTGCAGACGTCGGTCGAGACGGCCGCCGCCGCCCGGGCGCTGGCCGCATTGTTGTCGCGCGCGACGGCATTGCCGCCCGGACCTGCCACCCTCGCCGGTCAGGGACCAACGTCCGATCTAGCGGCCTGGGAGCCGGTCGCGATCCGCCTGGAGCGGGCGGTCGCGTCCGGTGACGCCGCGGGTGCGCGGCGACTGCTTCCCGCGTTCGTCGCGCTGTTCCGGCACGAGCCGCTGCTGGTCTGCCCGCCGACCGACGGCGGTACCTCCGCCCAGGCGGTCCGCGCCCAGACGGCGCTGCAAACGATCGAGTCGCTGCTGGCCCGGCTACCGCGGCTGGGGTTACTTCGCGAGACGTACCAGCTCACCAAGCTCGCCCGCGTGATGGAGCGCAACGACCCGCCGGAGGGTCGCCGGGTCAGCTCCTTCGACCAACTCTTCCGCACCGCCGTCACAGGCGTCGTGGACGCACTGTTGACCTCGGCCCGCGACTGGGGCGAGGACGCCGGCGAGGACGGTCCGCTGGCCTCGGCGTTGCGGCAGGTGGCCGACTCGTTCCAGGGCATCTGGGTGGACCACAGCGTCGGACTGCGGCTTTCCACACTGGAGTCGGTGCTCGACGCCGACGACTGGACGCATCTCAAGGCGTTCATCCGCAATTACGGCAGCGACCTGTTTACCGTCCGATTCCTGACGCTTTCGAACGTCCGCGGGATTCTCGGCCAGGGGACCGCCGCCTGGCTCGACCGGGAGGCGGCCCAGGGCGACGCGGACAGCCGGCCAAGGCTGGTCGAGGACTGGGCCGACGAGAAGGCGGACCGCAACCGGGCCGCGAGGCAGTTCGAGGTGGTGCTCCAGTCGCTGGTCGAGCACTACGACGAATACCGCGACTACAACACGACGACCACGCAGTCCGACTATGGCGAGAACCTGTACATCCTGCTCGACTTCCTGCGGCTGCGGGTGACGTACGACCGCTACGCCTGGCGACTGCGTCCGATGGTGCTGGCGCACGAGGTGCTGTGCCGCCGTGGGTTCGACCGGCTGGCGGTGAAGTGGCGCGAGTACCTGGCCGGCCGGACGGAGAAGCTGGCGAGGGAGTTGGTCGACGAGTTGACCGCCCGGGAGGCCGAGCACGCACTGAAGCTGCGCACCGTCCGCGACCGGCTCGAAGAGCGGTTCGTTCAGCCGCTGAGGATCGACCAGGCCGGGGCGCGAGTGGCGCGGGCCGCTGCCGCGGCGCGGGACGGCCAGCCTGAGGATAACCCGTCGTTTACCGGGCTGCTGGCCGCGATCCGGCCGCTGTCCGACCACCCGTCCGGTGTCGGCCTGGACGTGCCGACGTGGCTGCGGCGGCTGGAGGACGAACTGCGTAAGGTCCGCAGCGCCGACCCCGAGGCGGACGGTGACGCCTTCGAGCAGTACCCATTCCCGCAACCGCTCGGGCTCGACTTCGCGGAGCTGAAGAAGCAGCTTCAGGACTGGGAAAAGCCGATCGGCGAGTAACAAGCGATCACATCCGGTCCGCGGCCGACTGCGTCACGGCTTCGAGCGACCGGAATGCTTCGGCGACCGCCCGGCTCGTCCGAGGGCGCCGGTCCGGGTCCTTTTGCAACATCTGCATGACCAGATCCGAGACATCCGGCGGTAGTGCCGGGTTGAGTTGATGGGGCGGCGGCGGTTCGCGGGTCATGACTGCTAGCAACGTGCTGTAGGGATCCTTGCCCTGGAACGGCGAGTCTTCCGTGGCGAGCCAGTAGAGGACCGCACCCAGGCTGAACAGGTCCGCCCGGGGGTCCACCGGCTCGCCGCGGGCCTGCTCGGGGGCCATGAACTCCGGGGTGCCCAGTGCCTCCCCGTGGCGCGTCAGCCGTGCCCCGCCCGCCGCGCTCTGCGCCAGTCCGAAGTCGAGCAGCTTGACTCGCCCCCGCGGCTCGATCCAGATGTTGCTCGGCTTGATGTCGCGGTGGATAAACCCCCTGGCGTGCGCCTCGGCCAACCCCTCGGCAGCCTCCCGGGCGATGCGCAAGAACTCCGACGCCGGGGGCGACCCTTTCCGGTGGTGGAACGTTTCCAGCGACTCGCCGTCAAGTAACTCCATGGCCAGGAACGTCACCCCGTTCGCGGACCCGGCCTCGTACGCGGTCACGACGTGGTCGCACCGTAGCGCCGCCAGGGTGCGGGCCTCGCGCAGGAACCGCTCTCGGACCGACTCGTCCGCGGCGATCACCGGTTGAAGCACCTTCAAGGCTACCCGACGCATTAGTCGGGTGTCCTCCGCCTCGAACACGATCCCCATGCCGCCGGACCCGAGCGGCCGGATCACGCGGTACGGGCCGAGCCGCCCGAGTTCACCTTTTGCGGTCGTCTGCGTGAGGTACGGGTAGATGACCCCACGGGCTCCAGCCGGCTCGCCGACGAGTTCGGCGTAGTCCAGCGCCACGTCGTCGCGCCCGGACCAGGTCAGGCCGACCCGACCGGAGTGAGTCTCGGCGGCCGGCGGCTGGTGGGGGTCGGCATTCCTGGCGAACCGCTGCACCAGCAGCGCGCAGAACGGGTCGCCCCGCAACATGCACGCCTCGTCCTGCACCTCGATCGTCTCACCATAATGGCGTGCCATCCCCCGGACGATCCCCCGGGCCAGCGCGCACAATCGCAGCGGCGAGGAGTACACGACGCGGATCTCGTCGTCGCCGGTCCGAAGGCATTGCAACATCGGCGGCCGGGCACCTGGGTTGCGCATACGGACGGTCGCGTGGATCAGTTCCTCGGTGTTGGAGATGACCTCGATCGTCTTCCACTCGGGGTGGATCAGTGACGAGTACAGCCTCAGAAACTCCGGAGCGACGAACTCTCCGAACTGTTCCAGGACTTCCGTGGTCGGCTTGCCCAGCGCCCGGCCGGCCGCCTCGATCAGGGACACGGCCGCCGAATCGGGGTAATCCTGAACCGGGGAGAACGAGATCCTCGACAGGCCCGCGTCGTGCAGCCAGTCCTGCCAGGCCGGCTCCCCGGCTTGTTTTCGGGCGAACTGGTGCAGGTACAGGAAGATGACCCCGTGCATCGGCGCCTCCTCGGGACCCGATCAGGGCCGCCGGAACGCCCGCGCTATCCGATCATCGGGAGGTGAGTCTCACATCATTCTCCCACCCCCCGACGTGGTAAACAAGCCCCCGTCCGAAAGGTTAGCCGAACCGAACCGACGTCCTCCTGACTGCCTCGCGGAGCCGCCGCAGGTACTCGTTCCGGGGGACGTCCGTCGCCCCCATCCGGGCCGTGTGATCGGTCCGCATTTGCACGTCGAACAACTTGAAGCTCCTCTCCCGCAGCCGCTCGACCAGCCCCACCAGTGCCACCTTCGAGGCATCCGTCACCCGAAAGAACATCGACTCCCCGGCGAACAGCGCCCCGATCGCCACTCCGTAGATGCCGCCGGCCAGCGCCCAGCCGTCACCTTCGGCGAGCGGGGGGCGTGAGCCCCCCGAGGAACGAAACTCGGGGGGCTCACGCCCCCCGCTCGCTGTGTCCTCCCGCACCCACGTCTCGACGCTGTGGGCGTGTCCGAGTCGGTGCAACGTCTCGTATGCGGCGACCATCGGCCCGGTGATCCAGGTGCCATCCGGGCGGGTGGTGGCGCAGCCGCGGACCACGGCCCCGAACGCCCGGTTGACCGTCACCCGGAACTTCCCCTGGCGGATCGTCCGCGCCAGAGACCGTGAGACGTGTAATTCGTCCAGTTCGATCACCGACCGCGGATCGGGAGACCACCACAGGATGGGGTCGCCGTGGCCGAACCACGGAAAGACTCCGTCCGAGTACGCTCGTAGCAGCGTCGCCGGGCGCAGGTCGCCGCCGATGCCAGCCAGCCCGTCCGGTCCGGCCAGTTCCGGCGCGACCCACGGTCGCGAGTGGTTCGCCCCGTCCTTCACAACACCCTCCGTCAGCCCGCCTTCTTTCTCCTCTCTCCCCGCTGGGGAGAGGGGCCGGGGGTGAGGGGTTCTTCCTCTGCGGGCCGAAGACCCCTCACCCCTCACCCCTCTCCCCAGCGGGGAGAGGGGGACCGGAAGCTGGCAACCAGCAGTCCATAGACCCGATCCTATCCCACCCCGTCGGGACCGCCAATCCGGCCCGAATTAGGATCATCTCCGGCATGGCCCGGATGCCGGTTTTCCAGTAAAATGATGGGGTTCCGACGGCGTCCGCCACTCGCCAATACCGACCGCCGTACGGCCGCATCCGACCCAGGGGAGACAGGCTTGGCCGACGACACCGCACCCCCCTCCGACTCGCCCCCGACCGCTCTGGCCGATGGCGAACCGATCGACGGGCTCGACATCGTTGACGAACTCCGCGAGAGCTACCTCACCTACGCCCAGTCGGTCATGGTCAGCCGGGCGCTGCCCGACGTCCGCGACGGCCTCAAGCCGTCCCAGCGGCGAATCCTCGTCGCCATGAACGACCTGGGACTGTCGCCCACGTCCGCTACCACCAAGTGCGCTGGCATCATCGGCGAGACGATGAAGCGGTACCACCCGCACGGCGACCAGTCCATCTACGACACCCTCGTCCGCATGGCCCAGGACTGGGTGCTGCGCTATCGACTCATCCACGGTCAGGGGAACTTCGGTTCCGTCGCCGGGCTTCCGCCCGCCGCCCACCGATACACCGAAGCCCGCCTGACCCCGCTCGCCGGCGAGATGCTCGACGATCTGGAGAGCGACACGGTCGATTTCATCGACAACTACGACGGCAAGTACCGCGAGCCGCTCGTCCTGCCGAGCAAGTTCCCGAACCTGCTGGTGAACGGCTCCGACGGCATCGCCGTCGGTATGGCGACCGACATCCCGCCGCACAACCTCCGCGAGGTCTGCGCCGGGCTCATCCAGCTGATCGACGAGCCGGACACGTCGCTGCAAGAG
>DATLIF010000528.1:0-10832 GCA_035539575.1 Fimbriiglobus sp.
GCGTCCGCCGGTCGATGCGTTCCTGCTGGCGAGGCTCGAAGCCGCGAAGCTCGACTTCGCTGCCCCGGCCGACCGGCGGACGCTGATTCGCCGGGTCACGTTCGACCTGACCGGGCTTCCACCAACGCCCGCGGAGATCGAGGCGTTCCTCACGGACAAGGCATCCGACGCTTACGAGAAGCTGGTGGATCGGTTGCTCGCCTCGCCGCGGTTCGGCGAACGCGCCGCACTCTACTGGCTCGATGCGGTCCGCTACGCCGAATCGGACGGGTACAAGGCCGACGACCCACGGCCGAACGCCTGGCGATACCGCGACTACGTGATCGACTCGTTCAACTCGGACAAGCCTTACGACCAGTTCGTCCGCGAACAACTCGCCGGTGACGAGCTGTCCCCCGGCGACCCGGCGGCACTGATCGCGACCGGGTTCCTGCGGCACTACCCCTACGAATACAACGCGGTGGACGTCGAGAAGAAACGGATCGACATCCTCAACGACCTGACCGACACGACCGCGGCCGCACTGCTCGGGCTGACGCTCGGCTGTGCCAAGTGCCACGACCACAAGACCGACCCGGTCACGCAGGAAGACTACTACCGGTTCCAGGCGTTCTACGCCGGGTTCTGGCCGACCGAGACGCCGGTCGGCGACACCGCGAAGTACGAGAACTGGGAGTCGAAGACGGCCAGCGTCCGCGACCGCCTGGCCGAGATGGAGAAGCCGCACCGCGAGAAGGAGGCCGCCCGCCAGCGGAAGCGGCAGCAGGAGGTTTACGCGAAGCTGCTGGACATCCCGGAAGCCGACCGGACCCCGTGGCAGAAGCAGATCGCCGCGATGGTCGCGCGGCAGGTGTACGAGGGGAAGGTGGAGTGGTCCAAGAAGATGAAGGGGACGGAAAAGGACCAGTACGAGACGCTGTCGAAGGAACTCGCCGAGCTGTCGAAGTCGAAGCCCCCGGCCCCGCCGTCGGCGATGACCATGACCGACGTCGGCCCGGTCGCCCCGCCGACAAAGCGGCTAATGCGCGGCAACTGGAACCGGCCGGCCAACGAGGTCGTCCCCGGCTTCCTGTCCGCGATCGAAGACCGCGACGCGGAGGTGAAGCCGACGGCACAAGGGACCACCGGCCGGCGGACGGCGCTGGCGAAGTGGATCGCGTCGGCGGACAACCCGCTGACGGCGCGGGTGGCGGTGAACCGCGTCTGGCAGCAACTCTTCGGCCGCGGGATCGTGGCCAGTGCGGCGGACTTCGGCGCCACCGGCGACCGGCCGACACACCCGGAGTTGTTGGACTGGCTGGCGCGCGATCTGTCGAGCCCCACGGCGAGCCGGGAGCGTCAGCGACCGGAGGGGCGTCCTCCGGTCGCTGACGCTCCCGGCTCGCCCTGGACCCTCAAGCGCATCTACCGGCTGATCGTGACCTCGACCGCCTACCGGCAGTCGGGTATTGCCGACCACGGGCTGAAGGCCGACCCCGACAACTCGCTCCTGTGGCGGATGCCGCGCAAGCGGCTCGACGGCGAGGCGGCGCGCGACGCGATCCTGGCCGTCGCCGGGAAGCTCAACCTCAAGGCCGGCGGGCCGAGCGTTTACCCCGAGTTGCCCGCCGAGTTGAAGAAGGCCGCGGACAAGTGGCCGGTCACTGCGAACGAAGCCGACCGCAACCGGCGGAGCGTCTACGTCGCGGTGAAACGGAACCTGCGGTATCCGTTCTTCACGCTCTTCGACAGCCCGGACCGCAACGAGGTCTGCGCCCGCCGGTTCGTGACCACCACTGCCCCGCAGGCACTGACGCTGCTCAACGATGAGATGGTGCTGGACCTCGCCAAGACGTTCGCGGCACGGGTGACGAAGGAGGCCGGCGACGACGTGATCGGCAAGGCGTTCGAGCTGGCGCTGGCCCGGCCGCCGGACACCGAGGAGCGCGAGGCGGCGCAGCGGTTCATCGACCACCACGCCGGCAAGCCAGCCGAGGTGGTCGCCGACCTGTGCCATGCGGTGCTGAACCTGAACGAGTTCCTGTACGTTGACTGAGACATCGTTGAGGAGTGTAGCAGAGGACCTGTGTGTCGTGGGAACTGGTGCTGGGTCTGAGTTTCTTGATCTTCATCGTTGGGGTACGGATAGTCGAAGCCCTGACGCGACGGTCGGACGAGAAGGTGCAACGTCGCGGGTGTTTGTCACTTTTCTTCTTGTTGCTGGGGTGGTGTGTCTGGGGTCCGATCCTGACCGGGGTGTTGGGAATACCAGGTAATTTGATGGTCTTGGTCAGTACCGTCTGTGCGGTCGTGGGTGGTGTGGTCGGCTACTGTACCGTGCGGCTCGTAGAAGCCATGCTCCCGGTTCGAGACGACGATGAGCTATCAGAGCAAATGGACACCGAGAATGACTAAGCCCCATGTCCCCGCCTTCCGCTCGCGTCGCGACTTCCTCCGGCTCGCCGGCGGCGGGTTCGGGGCGCTGGCGTTCTCCGCATTGCTCGCGGAAGAAGCCCGGGGTGCCGACGCCGACCCGTTCGCGCCGAAGAAGCCGCACTTCGACACGAAGGTCAAGTCCGTCATCTTCCTGTTCATGGAGGGCGGGCCGAGCCACATCGACCTGTTCGACCCCAAGCCCGAACTCCAGAAGCGCGCCGGGCAGAAGCTCCCCGAGAGCTTCGGCACCGTCGTCACGCCGATGGGCACCGGCGGCAACACCCTGCTCGCCACCAAGCGGAAGTGGGCCAAACACGGGAAGTCCGGCCTCGAAATCTCCGACTGGCTGCCGCACACTGCGAAGTGTGCCGACGACCTGTGTATCCTCCGGGCGTGCTGGGCGGACGGGCTGAATCACGTCGGCTCGGTCTGCCAGATGAACACCGGCTCGGTGCTGGCCGGTCGGCCGTGTCTGGGGTCGTGGGCGCTCTACGGCCTCGGCACGCTCAACCGCAACCTTCCCGGGTTCGTCGTGCTGACGGACGGCCCCGCGGAGGTGTCCGGCGGGCCGCGCAACTGGGGCACCGGGTACATGCCGGCGACGTACCAGGGCACCCACTTCCGCGGCGGGCCGGACCCGGTGCTGAACCTCGCGCCCCCGGCCGGTGTCGGTGGCGAACGCCAGAAGGGCAAGCTCGAACTCATCGGCAAGCTCAACGACATCCACCGCCGGCCGCGGTCGGATGACAATCAACTCGACGCCCGGCAGCGGGCCTACGAACTGGCCTACCGGATGCAGGCGTCCGCCCCGGAGGCGGTGGACCTGGCGAAGGAAGACGACGCGACGAAAGAGATGTACGGGCTGAACGACAAGGCGACGGCCGAGTTCGGCCACCGGTGTCTGCTGGCCCGGCGGCTGGTCGAGCGCGGCGTGCGCTTCGTGCAGGTCTATTGCGGGGCCGGCAGCGCCTGGGACGCGCACGCCGACATCGAGGGGAACCACACCAAGATGTGCAAGCGGGCCGATCAGCCGACCTGGGCGCTCCTCACCGACCTGAAGCGGCGCGGCCTGCTGGATTCGACGCTCGTCATCTGGGGCGGCGAGTTCGGCCGCACGCCGATGACCGAGGGGACCAACGGCCGCGATCACAACCCCTACGGATTCAGCATGGTCCTGGCCGGCGGCGGCGTGAAGGGCGGTATGACCCACGGCACAACGGACGAGTTCGGCCTGTACGGGGTGGACGGCCGGGTCCACGTCCACGACTTCCACGCGACGATCCTGCACCTGCTCGGCTTCGACCACGAGAAGCTGACCTTCCGCCACAACGGCCGCGACGACCGCCTGACGGACGTTCACGGGAAGGTGGTCAAGGAGATCCTGGCGTAGGCCGGTCGAATTGCCGCTTCCCCTCACGGATCGCCTCATCATTGCTGCTCAGCGTCGGCGGCTTCCCATCCCGCGCCCCGCCGGGGTACACCGGTCGCCGTTGTCGCGGGTACGCTTCCGTCCGCAGGTGCCCGAGCATGTGGTGCCCGGCCCGTCGTACGCGCTCGGCCCGCAATGCCGCGATATCCACCGGGGCCACCACGATCTTCTCGCCCGGACCGGGGTCGGCTTGTGCCAGTATCCGCCCGTCGTAATCGACCACCATGCTGCCGCCCGGCCACGAGAACGGCGGGTAGTGCTCGGCCGATGCCGCCTGGTTCGACGCGACGACGTAGGCGAGGTTCTCCAGCGCCCGGCACCGGTTGACCACCGTCCACCAGTCCATCGGAGCCGTCGCGCCCCACGGGTCCATGTACGCCGACACCCGCACCAGCACCTCCGCTCCGCCCAGCGCCAGCTCGCGGATCGCCTCGGGGAAAAGCCAGTCGTAGCAGATCGCCGCCCCGATCTTGCCGATCTCCGTGTCAGCTACCGGGAACAGCTCGTCAGGGTAATCCGGCAGGTCGTGCGGGCTGGTGTGGACCTCCCAGGGGATCCACGGGTTCACCTTGCGGTAGCGGTACAACAGCCCGCCCGGCCCGATCAGGAACGTCGTGTTGAACACGTGGCCGGGGAACCGCGTATCTGACTCCAGGAAGCTGCCCGTCTGGATGTACGCACCGTGGTCGCGGCAGAATCGCTGGTAGCGATCGGTGTGCTCGTTCGGGACGGGGACCGCCAGCTTGTCGTGGAGTTCCGCGGCCGTCTCGTAGACCGGGGCGGCGTGCGCGAACTCGGGGAAGACGACCAGCCGCACGTCCCCGAACGGCCGGTAGCCGACCACCGCCCGCTCGGCCATCGTCAGCATGTGCGAGACGTTGGCCGCGATCTCGGAGCGGTGTTTCGGGTTGGGCCGGTCGGTCTGGCAGGCAGCGGCGAGGTAGCGAAGTGCGGGCATACGGCACCGGGTTGACGGCCTGCCCGGGGCGTCGATCTCCTTGACCGCGTCGGGCGGGATAGGTTAAATAGTACTCACTCTGTACTCGCGAACGTCTGGGTCTGATGGGCTATCGCCGCCAATCACCGTGGAGTCTCGCCGGCCGTCTCGCGCCGGTGTTCCTCCTGTTCGCCGTCGCCGCACCCCGTGCGACTGCCTCGTGTGGCGATCACGTTCAGATCCTCCCGGCGACCCCGGCGGCCGTTCACGCGAAGAAGCCGGTCGATGTGCCAGAAGCCCCCGCCCCGCTGTCCCCGTGCGGGGGCCGTAAGTGCGACCAGGTACCGCCGAACCGCACCCCACCGGCCCCGCCGACCGTGACGACGGACGGCCCCCAACACGACTCGGCTTTTTTCACAGCCCCGCCGGAGGACTGGCCTTACGTCGTCGCCCACCCGGTTGACGCCGGCTGCTCCCCCCGCGATCAAGTCACGTCCATCTTCCACCCGCCGCGATCCTGACCGCACAGTTCAGCCCGAACCCGTGAAGAACGCAGCGCGGCGGACCCGGGCCGGTCCGCCGGGCTGATGCCGTACCGAACAGCGCCCCCGCGGAGCGGTGACCTTCCGACCGCGTGCCTCCCCACCCGCCTGTCTAACACTCGGGGCCCTCTCATGGACCAGCCTCTCCCGGCCACACCGGTTGTCCGCGTCGCTCGCAAGGAGCGGCCGGCCCACTGGCCCGCGTCCTCGGTCACGCTCAATCCGGTCCTGCGGGTCCTCCTGTACACGATCTTCGCCGCGTTCGCCCTGCTGGGCACCACCGGTGCTTACCTCGGGGCGGTCACGTTCTTCGACTGGCTGAACAGCCCGAAGACCTACGCCACCACCTTCACCGTGTGGATGTTCCTGGCCCACGGCGTCATCGGCACCGTGGCGCTGGTGCCGTTCTTCGTCTTCGGCGGCTGGCACTTCCGCAAGGCGTCGTGGATGCCCAACCGCGGGGCCGTCCGGCTGGGCATCGCCCTGTTCTCCACCGGCACCCTGGTCGGGCTGACCGGGCTGGCTCTCTTCCAGATCGAGGGGCTGCCACAGTTGCCGACCAAGTCCATGAGCCGAGTGGTCGTGTACTGGCTGCACATCGTCCTGCCGTTCGCTGCGGTATGGCTGTACGTCCAGCACCGGCTGCTCGGCCCGCCGATCAAGTGGCGGTATGCCAAGGGATGGGCGATCGGCGTGACCGCCTTCGTCGGCGGGTTGATGGTGATGCACAGTCAGCAACCGCACCGGTGGTTCACCGAGGGGCCGAAGGAGGGGGAGGCGTACTTCCACCCGTCCGAGTCGCGGACCTCCGACGGCAAGTTCATCCCCTCGTATTCGCTAATGTCCGACGAGTATTGCATGCGCTGCCACCAGGACATCTACAACGACCACCTGCACTCGTCACACAAGTTCAGCTCGTTCAACAACCCGGCGTACCTGGCCAGCGTCAAGGAGACCCGCGAGGTGTCCCTGAAGCGCGACGGCAACGTCCAGGCGAGCCGGTGGTGCGCCGGCTGTCACGACCCGGTCCCGTTCTTCAGCGGCGAGTTTAGCGACCCGAACTTCGACATCCTCAACCACCCGGCCGCCCACGCCGGCATCACCTGTGTCGCCTGCCACTCGATCACCCATGTTAACGAGATGACCGTCGGCAACGGGGCGTACACCATCGAGGCCCCCGACCACTACCCGTTCGCGTTCAGCGACGACTCGACCCTGCGGGCGCTCTCGGACCAGCTCATCAAGGCCAAGCCGGACCTGCACAAGAAGACGTTCCTGAAGCCCTTCCACAAGCACGAGGACTTCTGCTCGACGTGCCACAAGGTCTTCCTGCCGGTCGAACTGAACCACTACAAGGACTTCCTCCGCGGCCAGAACCACCACGACACGTTCACCCTCAGCGGCGCGTCCGGCCACGGCGCGCGGAGCTTCTACTACCCGCCCCAGGCGTTCGACAACTGCTCGACGTGTCACATGCCCGAGAAGCCGGTTGGCGACCTGAGCGTGAACTTCGCCGGCCGCACCGACCCCGCGACCGGCGGGCGGACGCAGCGCAATCACCTGTTCCCCGCTGCGAACACCGGGTTGCCTGAACTCCTCAAGAACGAGGCCCGTTACAAGCACCTCACGCCGGGTCTGGACCGCGCGATCGCCGAGCACTCGTCGTTCCTGACGGGCAAGCGCCCCGACGGCAAGGACAAGGTGCTGCGCGTGGACCTGTTCGGCCTCAAGGACGGGCCGACCACCGAGCACAAGCTGATCGCCCCGTTGCGGCCGAACCTGCCGAAGCTGGAGCCCGGAAAGTCCTACGTCGTCGAGGTGGTGATCCGCACCCTGTTCATCGGCCACCCGTTCACCCAGGGGACGGTCGATTCCAACGAGGTGTGGGTGGACTTCAAGGCGTCCAGCGGCGGCAAGGAGTTCGCCCGAAGCGGCGCGATGGCCGGCGCCGACGACACCGGGCCGGTGGACGAGTGGTCGCACTTCATCAACGTGCTCATGCTCGACCGCAACGGCAACCGGATCAACCGCCGCAACCCGCAGGACATCTTCACCCCGCTGTACAACCACCAGATCCCGCCCGGCGCGGGCCAGGTCGTCCACTACCGGCTCGACGTGCCGAAGGACGTAACCGGCCCCGTGGACCTCAACGTACGCGTGCGCTACCGGAAGTTCGACGACGAGTACATGCGGTTCGCTTACAAGGACAAACCGGTACCGAAGTTGCCGATCGTGGACATGTGCGAGGACAAGGTGTCGCTGCCCGTGGCCGGCGTTGCGGAGTCCGTCCCCGCACAGGAGTCCCCGATCCAGCCGGCGTGGCAGCGGTGGAACGATTACGGCATCGCCAACCTGCTCGAAGGCGAGGCCGGCGAGAAGAAGGGGAACTTCCGGCAGGCGGCCGAGGCGTTCCAGACGCTGCTGACGCTGGGGGCGAAGGACGCCGTCTCCCACAGCCACATCAACCTGGCCCGGGTGTACGTCGATGAGGGGCGGCTGACCGAGGCGGCCGAGCAACTCCGGCTCGCCGGCCAGGCCGACCCGCCTGCGCCGTGGTGGACCCGCGCCTGGCTGACCGGCGTGGTCAACTTCCAGACGGCCGCGGGCAACGCCGACCTGGACGCGGCCACCGCCGAGCTGGAGCGGATCGTCGATCCGGCCAACCAGCCACACGACCGCGGGTTCGATTTCACGAAGGACTACATCATCCTGAACCTGATCGCCAACCAGCTCTTCAAACGGGCCCAGGGGGAGGAGCCGGGCAGCGACTCACAGCGGGCGATCCTCCTGAAGTCCATCGGCTACTCCGAGCGGACCCTGGCGATCGACGCCGACGACGTGCAGGCCCACGACCTGCTCAAGCAGTGCTACGCCGCCCTGGCCGGTCCGCCCGGCTCCGCGACCGCGCCGGCGTTCCCCGAACTGCCCGACCTCGCGAAGAAGTCCGCCGACGCCTCACTGTCGAAGGCCGACCGAGTAGCAGCGACGGAGGCGCTGCGGGCGGGGCTGGACGGGGTGAGTCGCCAGCCGGCCCGCGCCGACCAGCCGAAGTTGAACGCCCTGCGCGGCATCTGGAAGCTCTTGCGGCCGGCTTACCACGCGGAGGCGGACGCCGAGGTGAAGGCGGCCCTGGCCGGCACCCTGACCACGCTACACCAGGAGTTTCACACCATCTTCAAGCCGGACGAGGTCGCCCAGTCGGTCCGGCAGATGTACCGGGCGAAGCACCCGGCGGCCGACTACGCCGCCCGCGACCGGGTCGTCTACCCGACGACCCCAGCCCACAAGGACACCATCCGCAAGCGCGGCGAACTGGTGAGCGAGTAGGGGACGGAATAGCGGGGACGCCTGCGGTGTCCCCGGCCCGGCCGCAGACCGGGCCGCTACGCCCACACAGACTTCTCTCTTGAGATGGATTCATGCCGACCCGAACGCTGCTCCTGATCCCCGTCGCGGTACTCGTGCTCGGTGCCGGCGCCGTCGCGGGATGGTACTTCCTCCTCCGCAAACCGCCTGCGCCACCTGTCGTGGACGTCGGCGACGCGAAGCCGCGCGAGACTATCCCCGTGCCCGCGGTGAAGTTCACCGACGCGACCGCCGCGGCCGGGATCGCGTTCCGCCATGAGAACGGGCTGTCCGGCAAGAAACTGCTACCCGAGACGATGGGCGGCGGCGTGGCCGTCCTCGACTTCGACCGCGACGGCCGCCAGGACCTGCTGTTCGTCAACTCCTGTCCGTGGCCCGGCCACGAGGGCCGCGACCGCTCGGCGACGCCGGCCCTGTACCGCAACGCGGGCAGCGGGAAGTTCGAGGACGTGACCGAGAAGTTCGGCCTCAAGGTGCCACTCTACGGCATGGGCGCCGCGGTCGGGGATTTCGATAACGATGGATGGCCGGACGTTTTCGTGAGCTGTGTCGGCGAGCACAAACTCTACCGCAACGACGGCGGCAAGGCGTTCCGCGACGTGACGAAGGACGCCGGAATCGGTGGCGGCGGCGCGTTGCCGGCCGGCTCTTGGGACGAGTTCCTCAAGCAAGACAGGCCGGTCCCGTTCGGCTCTTCGGCGACGTTCCTCGACTACGATGGTGACGGGAAGCTCGACCTGTTTGTCTGCCACTACGTCACCTGGTCGCCGGCCCACGACATGCACGTCAGCACCAGCCTCCGCGGCGGGGACCGGTCGTTCGCCCAGCCGAAGGAGTTCGCCGGCAGTCAGTGCAAGCTGTTCCGCAACGCGGGTGGCGGCAAGTTCGAGGACGTGACCGAGGCGGCCGGGCTGATCGTGACCCAGCCGGTCGGGTCCGGGCCGACCGCGACCCAGCGCCCGGTGGCCAAGGCGCTCGGGGTAATCGCCTGCGACCCGGACGGCGACGGCTGGCCGGACCTGGTGGTCGCCAACGACACGGTTCGGAACTTCTTCTTCCACAACGTCGCCGGCCCGGACGGCAAGCGGGTCTTCCGCGAGGACGCCGACCGGTGTTCGCTGGCCTATGCGGATCAGGGCGTCCCGCGCGGCGGCATGGGCATCGACTGGGGCGAGTACCAACCCGGCAAGTTCGCGGTGGTGGTGACCAACTTCGCCCTGGAGCCGAACACCTTCTTCCGCCAGGCCGGCGACAAGGCGCTGCGGTTCTCCGACGCGGCGCTGGCGTTCGGGCTGGCCGGGCCGAGCCGCCAGCCGCTGAAGTTCGGAGCGTTCTTCTTCGACTACGACCTGGACGGTCGGCTCGACCTGCTGACCTGCAACGGCCACATCGAGCCGGACATCTCCACTGTCCAGACGACCCAGACCTACGACCAGCCGGCCCAACTGTTCTGGAACACCGGCAAGACGAACCCGCTGTTCGAGCCGGCCACGAAGGAAACCGCCGGCGCGGACCTGTTCAAGCCGATGGTCGGCCGCGGCTCGGCGTACCTGGACTACGACGGCGACGGGGACCTGGACGTGGTGCTGGTCGCCAACGGCGGCCCGGCCCGCCTACTCCGCAACGACAACGCGCTGGGTCACAAGTGGGTCCGGCTGGCGCTGGAGGGTGATGGCAAGAAGTCGAACCGCTCGGCGATCGGTGCGGAAGTGACAATCGAGGCCGGCGGGCAGGTGTATCACCGACAAGTCGCCGGCGCTCGCGGCTATCTGAGCCAGAGCGAGTTCCCGATCACGATCGGACTCGGCAAGGCGGAGAAGATCGACAAGGTAACGGTCCGCTGGCCGGGTAAGGACCACGAGCAACAGGAGTGGACGAACCTCGAAGCCGGCCGCACTTATGAGTTGAAGCACGGCGACCCGAAAGCCGCGACGAAATAGTTCGGGCGGATTCTGGCGCCGAGGTAGTGTCTACTTTTGTCTACAGGCGATCAGGTGTGTGGGGTCAGGCGTTCACCTTTTCTAGACAGGCGATCAGATGGGGTGTGCTAATCGCCTGATCGCCTGATCGCCTGACCCCCGGCGTCCGATCACTCCAGTTCCTCAGAGCGATTCCATGACCACTCCCGCCCCGACCCCGCGGC
>DATLIF010000529.1:0-8051 GCA_035539575.1 Fimbriiglobus sp.
CCGTCCGGTGCTTGGCACCCCGGATCGGCTCCTCGACGAAGAAGTCGGGCAGGTCCATAAGGGCCAGGTAGAACTGCTCCCGCTCGAAGCCGACCAACTGTTCCACCTGGTCGAGGATTGCGCGGACCCGCGGGAGCTGGCACCCGGCGACGCGGTCCCGCACGGCCCACGCCTCACGCTCCTGCTTCGCCCGCCGCTCGAAGATCTCGTCTGCCCCGGCCCGGAGTTCCCCTAACTCCGCCTCGGTGATCGTTGGCAGGTTCGGCGAAAGCATCTCGGTGAACCGCTCGCGAAACCTCAGCCTCCTGTCCTCCGCCATCCCGTCGTATCGCTCACGCGCGGTCAGTAGCCACGACGCGCGGCCCAGGTCTCGCACTCCCAGCCCCTCGACACCTGCGGTCATCCGGTCGCCCACTTCTTTCGCGCGGGTGGCCAGCACTCGCCGCTGTTCCGCGGAGTCGTGCGTGCCGGTCAGGGCGGCGAGTTCCTCCGCGCCCAGATCCGAACACAAGCCGTAGAAACCCGCTCGCGCGTGCTCGTGGATCACGTCAGCCAGGCGTGTGACGTGAGGGGGGCGCTTCTTCGGCATGGCTACCCGTCTCCGGTAGCGTCTCGTAGAGAAGGGCGGCGGCAGGCGGGCGAGACGGTCCCGCTCTTCGGGTCGCGACTCCCTAGCCGCCGCCCCGGCCGGTCAGCCGACGCGGAGCACCACGTCCATCGCCTGAACGCGGTCCGCCTCGGCGTAGATCTCGGTCGTGAACGCGGTCGTGTGCCCGAGGACGATGCGGGCCATCTCGATGCCGAACTCCCGGCGGAGTTCGGTCGCCGCGTTGTGCCGCAGCCGGTTCGGACTCCACACCGGGACGAACTTGTCCGCCTCCAACTCGTCGGCCCGGGCCGCCTGGACGGCGGCCGCGCGGGCGGTCCGATCCGCCCGATTGCAGGCGTAGGCGATCGCCCGGCGGTAGCTGTCCGGGTCGTAATGGTCCCGCTTCGCCCGCCGCGGCTTGCGCTTCCGCTTCAACCTGTTGCGGTCCATGTGGGACTCCCACCGGGGCGTCCGCCGCCGTTTCGACCGGTCGGCGTTGCGGGCGGCCTCGGCCGCGGCGGGGCTGAACAGGTACGCATCCGGGTCGGCCCGGAGCCAGGGGGCGATCACCGTCTGTGCCCGCGGCCCGAGGAACACCTCCCGGGACTGGCCCCGGTGTTCGGTCTTGTGGTACTCAGGGCGGTACACCCACACGCAGCCCGAGGTGTCCAGGCCGCGACCGCGGAGGATGACGACTTCACCGGGCCGCATCCCGGTCAGGCGCTGCAGTTCGACCATCGCCCGGACCTGCGGGGACATGAAGGGCAGGGCGGCCTCGATGTGGGCGTCCGGCACCGGCCGGACCGGCTCCGCCTCCGGCACGCCGGGCTCGCCCCGGCGGATCGCCTTCACCGCCCACACCCGGCCGGCAACCTCCGCCGCCTCGGGGAACAGTTCCTCCTCGGCCGCCCACCGCCACATCCGCTTGAGTCGGTTCACCTGCTTGTTGACGTAGGTCCGGCACCAGCCCAGTTCGACCATTCGCGTGCGGACCGCCTTGAGCGCCCGCGGACCGAACTCCCGGGCCGGCGTCCGCCCGAACAGGTTCTTCAGGACCGAGCACGCCGCCTTGATGCCCTCGGTCTCGGCGCAGGTGGTCCCGGCCCGCTCGGCGTAGTGGGTCTGGGCGAACTTCACGAACCCGAGGATCGCCTCGTTGACCGTGGTAGGCGTCCCGGCGGTGCGGTCCTCGGGGAGCCGCCGGCCGTTCGCCAGCCACCGGGCAATGAGTTCGTCGTAGGCGGCGCTGGCGGCCGGCGGGGGCTTGCGTTGACCAGGGGGCCAATGGCCGAGGTAGTGCTCCCGACCGTCGAGGGTGACGTATGCCTGCGAGGTGCCCTTGTGGCGGCAGAGTTTGGGGGTGCGGGGCATCGGTTCTCCGAGCGTGATTCCGTAGGCTACGGAATTCACCCCAGGTTTCCGGCCGCACTCCCGACCGCCGGGAGGTAAGCAGAACTGCTTCGGCTGAAGGGGTTTTTGGGAAGTATCCCCGAGAGGATTCGAACCTCTAACCTTCGGCTCCGGAGGCCGACGCTCTATCCAGTTGAGCTACGGGGACGACTCGCCTTGCGACAGTAAAGACTATACCTACAAGACCCGAATTGACAAGAGGGGCCGGCCGGGCGGTCCGTCGTCTGCTAGGCTCATCTGCGCGGCACTTCACCCGCGAGGACAGGCCATGCCCGACAGACGAGCCAAGCGCAACACGACTGACTCCCTGTTCCCCGAACCGAACACGGAGTCTCAGCAGATTCCACCACCCGAACTCCCGAAAGCATGGGCGAAAGCCCTCTCGGCCGAGTTCGGCAAGCCCTACTACGCCGAATTGATGAGGTTCGTCGCGTTAGAACGGGCCGAGCACGAGATCCTTCCACCGGAGCCGGACGTCTTCAACGCCTTCGAGTACACACCGCTCGATGAGGTACGGGTGGTGATTCTCGGCCAGGATCCCTACCCGACCCCCGGCCACGCCCACGGGCTGTGCTTCTCGGTCCGGCCGGGGGTTGCACTGCCGGGGTCGCTGCGGAACATCTACAAGGAACTTCAAACCGACCTCGACATCCCACCGGCCAAACACGGCTACCTCGCCACGTGGGCAAAGCGCGGCGTCTTTCTGCTTAACACGGTGTTGACCGTCCGTGCCGGCAAACCCGCGTCGCACGCGAAGAAGGGCTGGGAGACATTCACCGACGCGGCGCTTCAGGCGGTCAACGAGTTGACGCGTCCGGTCGTGTTCGTCCTGTGGGGCGCGCACGCTCAGAAGAAGGCCGGGCTGATTGACACTGGGCGCCACGTCATCCTGATGTCGGCCCACCCGTCGCCGCTTTCTGCGAGCAACGGGTTCTTCGGCAGCAAGCCGTTCTCGAAGGCAAACGCGGCCCTCAAGCAGGCAGGTGAGCCGACGATCGACTGGCAGTTGCCCGCCGATCCGAAGCAGTTGTAGAAGTGGCCGCCTGACCGGAGGGACCGGCTGGACGCCGGTCCCGCAATACTCCGTTACGAAATCGCATCCGCGGCCCGTTCCGCTGACGGTTCGGCCTCGGCCAGTGGGAAGCGGATTCGGAACGCCGCCCCCTTCAACGGCTCGGATGCGATCTCCAGTTCGGCTCCGTGGTGCTCCAGCACGACAGCAACGAACGACAGGCCCAGCCCCATTCCGGCACTGTACCCCTCATAAATGGCGTTATCGCGCTTGGTCGAGTAGTGCGTCCGCAGGCAGTTCTGTTGGACCTCCTCGGACATGCCGATGCCGTTGTCGCGTATCTCCAGCACAGCCGCCGACCCCTCGCGCCGGGTCGCCAGTGTCACTTCGCCCTTCCATCCGTAGGCCTCAATTAGCCGCTGCCTGCGCGCGGCCGGGTCCACCGTCCGGTCGGTACGGGCGGCGTCCACGAGGTAGTTGCGCATCTCGAAGGTCGCGTCCCGGGCGTTGAAGACGAGGTTCTCGACCGCTTGCTGGAGATGCGACAGGTCGCCGCGGACCCACAGCGGCTCGGCCGACACGTCTGTCGAGATCCGAAGTTTCCACTTCTCCAGCGACATCCCGGACCAGGTGCCGACCGTATCCCGCACGAGTCGGTTGAGGTCTACCCGCGTCACCTCGCTCTTACCCGGGTCGCGGCGGACGGTGCGCAGGATCTGCTGGAGCCGCTCGGTGACAGTGCCCAGGGTGCTTCGGACCTCGTGAAGCATACCGGCCTGGTCGCGGGTCATGCCGTCCGCCTCCAGGCAGCGGGCGAGCAGGTCGTTCGGCCTCACCAGCAGGTTCTTGATGTTGTGAGCGTACGACCCGGCCATGATGCCGATGCTGGCGTAGAGCTGCGACTTGATCTCCAGCGACTCCTTCTCCGCCTCGTTGGCCCGCTTCTCCAGGTTGGCGGCCTCCAACTGCTGCTGGAGGAGTCGTCGATCCAGCTCGTCGCGGGTTCGCTCGGCCTCCTGCTGGCGGAGGCGGATTTCGAGGAGTTCCCGCTCGCGGTGTTCGGCGTCGGCCTGTGTGGCGAGCCGCTGCAGTTCGCGCTCTCGTTCGCGCTTCAGGAACCGGTAGCCGAACAGGACGGCCAGCACGGTCGCGGTCAGCAGCACGCCGATTGCGACCAGGGACGTCTCACGGCGCTCCTCTTCGCGGCGCTGGAGCTTGTTAAATGCGTGGAGTTGGTACTCGCACCGGATCACCGCACGCGGGTCGCCGTCGCCCAGCGGCCGGTACTCCAGAACCCTGATGCGGGTCTGGTTCTGCTGCCGGGGGCGCGGCAGCGGCGACTCCCAGACAATTCGGTCCGGCTCGGGCAAACCCGGCAGCGAAGGGAACTCGACCTCCAGTCGGTAGACGATCGGGAACGACGGGAGCTGGTTGAGGAAGGCGCGAGTCGGCTCGGCCAGCCCGCGGATGTGCTCCTCGATCTCGGCCCGCTTCTCCGGCAGGCCGGTCGGGTCGTCCTCCCGCAGTCGGACGTAATCGCGAACCAGCTCGGGCAGGGTCTTTCGGAAGTTGCGGGCCTCGTCGATCCACTCGCGGACGGTCGCCTCGTCGGCCTGCTCGGACCAGTTCGCGCGGCCGTAGAGCAGTGCGGCCAGCCACCCGACCAGTGCGAGCCAGACGATGGCGACCGGGGTCAAACCCTCGGCGTACGCCCAGACCGAGCGGCGAGGCTGGACAGGCGTCATCCGCGTCGGCCTCCGACCGGAGCGGTGGCCGCCTGGGCGCGGGACGCGGCGGCCGGCGCGGACGCCCGGGTTCTGCGCTGATCGACCTCGACGGTCCGAACGATCTCCCATCTCCTCTCGTCGGACCGCCGCCAGACCTCCATCGTGGCTCGCGGCGTGGCGGCGCCGTCCTCCGCTTGCGGCCAAAGCGCGACCACGGTTTCGCCTGTCCCGCCACGCCGGTTGCCGGCCGTGTCGAAGAACTGAGGGCGCCGGGCGTGTAACCGGGCGGCAAGGTCGTCGGCTCGGGTGAGCAGGCCGTCAGAATGCGCAATCAATTGCAAGTGGTCGGCAGGTGGGTAACAACCTTCCACAATACTTCGGACCATTTCGGCAAAGTGCAGGACATCGTCGGTCGCTGTTGGCGGTCTGAGTTCGTACCTGGCCGGCGCTCCCGTTCCGGCTTCGTCCCAACCGACCGGGTCGCCGTGGCAGAACAGGATAAGCGGTACTGGCAGGGCTTGAACTGGCCACTCCAGGTCTCCATCCCGGTAGACGGCATTGACCGAGATGCCATCCCCGGTGACGACGACCAGCCGTTGCCCGATTTGCGGGGCGGACGCTGCCAACGCGCGGAGGAGCCGGCGGCCGGGCTTGGTGACGGTCGGCAAGACCAGCAGAGACCGCTGCGGCGGAAGCTTGCGGAATTGTTCCAGGATCGAAGTTGCTACCTCGGCTTCTGACGTGTTAGGGCGGGCGAACCCTCCGACGCTGAATGGCACGCTCCAGGTCGCGATATGGGCCTGTGGCCCGTCAGGGGCGTGCATGGGGTCGGCGCCAGCCGGGAGGAGTTTGCGCTGTACGGCAAGCGAAAACTGCTCATGTAGGTCGGTCGAGAACGGATCGTCTCGCCAGAACACACTGAAGACGTGCGGTTTCTCGGCGGGTATCGGATTGACCTTCTCACACGCCGCCAGTCCCGACGCAACGGCCGCCGGAGCCATTGCCGCAAACGTCCGGGGGCGCAGACAGGGGTTTTCCCAGACGTAGCCGAGGACCGCCTCGGCCATCTGCCGGTTCGTGAAGCAAAACCGGAACGACCGTCCGCGGTATACGTCGATCAGGTTGCGGGTCGCCGGGCCGGCGTCGTCCGCTTCGGCCGGCACCTCGTCGGCGGTCGCAGTGGTGATGAGCAGCAGGGGCCGATCGCCGCGCCAGGATTGCTGGTCCTCCATCGCCCGGGCCAGGTCCACCGCCCGGTCGGTTGAGCCACCACCGATCACCGCGAGAGGTGCGGGACCGCGTTCTGCCAGTGCCTGGACCCACCGGGCGGCAGTGGCGTCGTTGGTCAGCTTGTACCACCGGATGCGGATTCGACCGGGTCGGCCGTCCATGGACAGAACGATCTCGGGGGTCGCGGTCGTCTGGTCGGCGAACGCCATCGAGTCGTCCACCCGCAGACCCGGCACCAGTAACTGCGCTCTCGCCACCCCGGTCACGAACCGCTCCCACGTGGTGCCGCTGGTGGTGGTGTGGAACCAGGCCAGTTCCTGGTCGCCGGACGGCACCGGGACCGGTTGCGGCATCCCGGGCTGGCGGTGCAGGAACGGCAACGATACCCCGGTCGCCAGGATCGCGACCGGCAGGCATACGAGGAGGACCGAGAGCGGCCAGAGGAGCCGGGTCATCACGGCATTCCGAGGGGGGGTCTGTTCCAGTGTATCAGCCGAATCAGAACTGGATGTAGATGAACGTCTTCGCCACGCCGGGACTGAACGCCACAACCCCCGCCACGGCCACGGCGGCCGCTGACATTCGCAGCGGGTCGGGTGTGCGCTCCGGGATCGCAAGGCCGACGGACCGTAGCAGCCCTACCAGGTGACCGCTCATTCCGAGTCCAATGAGTACCGGCACGGCCAGCGGCACGCCGATCGGCCCCCAGGCGGTGAAACCCGGTGACGAGCCTCCATCAGCGGCGTGATTCAGTCCGGCGAGGGACCGCATCATCAGGAGTCCGCCGTCCCAGCTCACCATCCGCACCAGAATCAACCCGATCAGAAACTGGTAGGCCGTCCCCACCCAGGCCAGGACTTTCCAGCCTGGGCTTGCCCGCAGCGCGTCCGCCCACGGCACGCCGGTCACAGCCTGGTCGTAGGCCCGGTGCAGGCACATCAGCAACCCATTGAATGCCCCGTAGACGAGCCAGTTCCACGCCGCCCCGTGCCACAGGCCGCACAGGACGAACACCAGCATCAGGTTAAAGTACGTCCGGATCGCGCCGTGTCGGCTGCCACCTAGCGGGAAGTAAAGATAGTCACGCAACCACGTCGATAGCGACAGGTGCCAGCGGCGCCAGAAGTCGGTGATGCTGGTCGCCAGGTACGGCAGCCGGAAGTTCGGCGGCAGCTCGAACCCGAACAGCTTGGCCGTTCCCAGCGCCATGTCCGTATAGCCGGAGAAGTCACAGTAGATCTGCACCGCCCACGCCACCACCGCCCAGCGGTGGGTGGCGTCGTCGTAGGCCGACGGGTTCTCAAACACCGGACTGACGAACAACGCGTCGAGGTTGTCGGCGATCACCAGTTTCTTGAAGAGCCCGAAGGCGAACAGCGCGATCCCGTCGGACACCTGTTGCGGGGTCACGCGCGGCGGGGTGACCATCTGAGGCAAGAACTCGACCGCCCGGACGATCGGCCCGGCAGCGAGTTGCGGGAAGAAGGAGACGAACAGCGCGTAGTCGCGGAAGTTGTGGACGGCCCGGACGTGCCCGCGGTACACGTCCACCGTGTAGCTGATCCCCTGGAACGTGTGGTAGCTGATCCCCAACGGCAAAACGATGTGCCACGTTCGGTCGGCCAGCGGCACGCCGAGCCACTGCGCCAGTGACACCGTGTTGTCGAAGAAAAACCCGGTGTATTTGAATGCGAACAGCAGGCCCAGGTTCGAGACGACGCTGGCGGTCAGCCACAGACGGCGGGACCGATCGCTGACCGACCGCTCGATCCGCAGCCCCGCGACGTAGTCGATTGCCGTCAGCAGCAGGATCACCCAGAGGTAGTGGGGCGGGATCCAGGCGTAGAACAGCCAGCTCGCGGCGAGCAGGAACGTGTACTTGCGCGAGCGTCCGGCCGACAGGTGATAAACCGCCAGCACGATCGGCAGGAAGATGAAGAACACCTTGCTGGCGAAGATCACGGCCGGTCGCCCTCAACCCGCCGGCGGTCGTGTTCCGCGAGCTGGTCCCGCAGCCACTCCGAGAGCTTTCTGGTCCCGACCGCATTCAAATGGATCAGGTCCGCGAAGTGGCGGTCGTCAA
>DATLIF010000530.1:0-8234 GCA_035539575.1 Fimbriiglobus sp.
AGAAGCTGACCGCCCGTGCGGACCGGGCTGAGGCGTATGCCGAGGCCGCCATGGTCTACGCCCTGGCCAGCATCGATGAGGCGGAGGAGGCCATCCTCGACGCAGTGGGGGCACGGATGGACGCCGACGCGGCGAAGTAGCTGGCGCACCGACCGTCCGAGGGGCGGAGGCCGCCGGGGCTCTCCCCGGCAGCCGTTCCTTCTTCACAGGTCGTTCGCACTCACCAAGAGAAACCGCGAATGACCAGCCACGAGCCCCGCCGCGCCGCGGGTGACGACCGCCAGCCGCGATTCGAAGCCGCGGACCGCATCCACGCGATGCTTGGCCGTCGGGTCCGGGACCTCCGCGTCGAGTTCGACGGCCGCGGGCTCGTCCTCCATGGCCGGGCGGAGAGTTATCACGCGAAGCAACTCGCCCAGCACGTCGCGGTGGCGGTGGTGGGCATTCCCCTGTCAGCGAACGAGATCGTCGTCTCAGACTTCCGGCGCGAAACGCCGACGACGGAGGAATAACCAGCCGTTGAGCCGGAGCCGCACATGGCTGGGCCAACTCCGCACACGACGCGCGCAACTCGGATGTCCCGCCCTCACTCTTAGCACTCCGGGGCGTGACCGCGTCGCGGTCTTCCGGAATCAGGCCTTAGGGCCACCGATTCGGAGATCAGTTCGGGGCCGGCATCATGGTTGCCATGAGCGAGGAAGCTGTGCCCAAGACAGGCGGACCGCGGCTCGCGACCCGGACGGGTACGGGATGCGGCCGTCCGAGTCGTCGCTTTGCCGTACCACCCGTCGCCGCCACCCGATCGGGACTGGACCTCGAGGAGGATCGCAAACTATGGCCATCCCAGAAACCGGTACCGTTCAGTCCCCGAGCGCTCCGGCGGTCGCGCAGGCACAACGGCCGAACCGAACTGAACCGCCCCGCACACCGGACAAACCCCAGCCGAAGCACGCCCGGGCTTGGCGGAAGTGGCTGCTACTGCTCCTCGTGATCGCGGCCGGCGTGGGAGGCTACTTCGGGTGGAAGGCGATGCAGCCGGCCAAGTTGCCGGCGGGGTTTGCCAGCAGCAACGGCCGGATCGAGGCGACCGAGATCGACGTCGCCACGAAGCTCGCCGGCCGACTGAAGGAGTTGCTGGTGGGCGAAGGTGACTACGTCACCGCCGGTCAGGTTCTCGCCCGGATGGACACCGACGTTCTCACCGCCCAACTCCGGGAGGCCGACGCCGACCTCCGCAGGGCGACGAAGGCCGTGGAAACCGCGGAGAGCACTGTGGTTCAGCGGGAGAGCGAGAAGGCGGCGGCCGAGTCCCTCGTCCTGCAGCGCGATGCCGAATTGGACGGGGCCAAGCGGAACTACGACCGGTCCGAGACCGCTTACCAGAAAGCGGTCGGTTCGGTCGAAGCCCGGGACAACGACCGCACCAAGTTCTTCGCCGCGGACGCGGCTGTCAAGACTGCGAAGGCGAATGTGGCCGCCGGCACCGCTGGCATCTCCACGGCCAAGTCCCAGGTCATCGAGGCGGAGGTGGCGGTCCTGGCCGCCAAGGCCCGCATCCAGCGCATTCAGGCGGACATCGACGATAGCACACTGAAAGCCCCGCGCGTCGGCCGGGTGCAATACCGGGTCGCCCAGGTCGGCGAGGTGCTGCCGGCCGGAGGCAAGGTGCTCAACATGGTGGACCTGGCCGACGTGTACATGACCTTCTTCCTGCCCACGGACTGGGCCGGCCGGGTCCAGTTGGGGGCCGAGACTCGGCTCGTTCTCGATGCCGCCCCGGAACTCGTCATCCCGGCCAAGGTGACCTTCGTGGCCGACGTCGCCCAGTTCACCCCCAAGACGGTGGAGACGGCCGTGGAGCGGGAGAAGTTGATGTTCCGGGTCAAGGCCCACATCCCCCAGGACCTGCTCCAGAAGTACATCCGCGACGTCAAGACCGGGCTGCCGGGCATCGCCTATGTGCAGCTCGATCCGCAGGCCGAGTGGCCCGAGTATCTGCGGGTGTGGCTCCCGGAACACGGGTCCCGCGCCGCCCCCACCCCGAAGACGGGATTCCCCAAGAGGAGTTTGCCATGAGTACGACGACGGACCCCAACGCGGCCGTGAAGGCACAGGCCGAGCGGATCGTCGCCGACGGCACGGACATCCGCCCCCGGCTGGCCGCAGTCGTCACGCAGAACGCCGTGCAGTCCCAGCAATCGGGGGGGCTCGTCGCGCTGATCCGGGCGGTGGTCGATGGGGCCCGGGAGGGCCTCGACCGGTCGGTGCCGCAGGACCGAGACACCGCCCTGCGGCAGGTGGTCGATGCGCTGGGGGACGGGCTCTCTCAGGCGGCGGTGGCGGGTCGGCTGGCCCTCGACGAGGCCGCCGGTGCCTCGCGGCAGTTCACGGGCGAGGACCTCACCCGGCTGCGCGACGACCTGACCGCGGTCCGCGACCTGTTCGCGGAGACGGTCGAGCGGGGGTTGTCCGCCGGCAAGGCCTTTACGACCGACCAGGTCGCCACCGCCGGGAGGCACGCGGATCGCGTCGGGGAGCGGCTCGGGCCGGCGGTCACCCAGGCCCTCGACGCCGTCCGGCAGCACCCAGTCGCCTTCGCCCGGGAGAGCTTGCAGGCCGGCGTCAGTGCGGGGCAGTGCGCGGCGGGGGCGCTCTTCCAGGCCATCGGCGCCATGCTCCAGCGGGCCGGGGGCGAGATGCGGCAGGAGGGCGCGGCGATCCGCACCCCGTCGGGTGATCGTGGTGCGGCGACAGAGGCAACGAACAAGAACAAAGGAAAGGCCTGAAGGAGGTCGTCATGAGCGCGAGGGTGGACCAGTTCTGTGACCGGTTGCGAGATCGGCTCAACACGATTGAGCAATGGCTCGAATCCATCAAGGCGGACATCCAGGCCCTGCCCTCGAAGGCCCGGACGCCCCTGCGGACCAAACTCGAGGAGGCCCAAACCGGACTCGAGGCCCAGAAGGAGCGTGTCGAACAGACCCGCGCCGAGCTCAAGGCCCAGCCGCCGCTGGCGGCCGCGATCGCGGAGGCGTTCGCCGGGTGGATGACGGTGCCAGAGGCGCGGAGGCCGCATCCCGGTGCGGAGCCGGACGAGGCACATGCCGCGGCTTCCATCGATCGCGTCGTGGCCAGCATCGACGAGGTCAAGGATGCCATGCTTGTCGCGGCGGTGGCGCGGCTCCCCGCTGCGGGGAACTAAGCCGGCCGCGGGTCGGGGTGGGCCGGATGGTCTGGGGGAGCCGGGCCGAGGAGGTGGTCCGCACGGCCCCCTGCGCCGTCCTGGTCGTCAAGGCGCCGCCGGCCGGTTCCGGAGTGGTTACCACGAACTCACCGAGCGAGTGACCAGCGATGACCAGTCCCGACTCCGCGCCGGTCGCCCGACTGACCGACGTCAGCCTGACGTACGGCAAGACCCGCGCGCTCGACCACATCTCCATCGACATCCCGGCCGGCTGCATGGTCGGCCTGATCGGACCAGACGGCGTCGGCAAGTCCAGCCTGATGGCGCTGGTCGCCGGCGCCCGCCGCATCCAGGAGGGGCGCGTCGAGGTACTCGGCGGCGACATGGCCGACCCGGCCTTCCGCCGGGTCGTCTGCCCCCGCGTTGCCTACATGCCGCAGGGGCTGGGCAAGAACCTCTACCCGACGCTGTCGGTCTTCGAGAACGCCGACTACTTCGCCCGACTGTTCGGCCTCGGTCGGTCCGAGGCCAAGCGCCGCATTACCGACCTGCTGCAGCGGATCGGGCTGGGGCGCTTCCCCGACCGGCCGGCCGGCAAGCTCTCCGGCGGCATGAAGCAGAAGCTCTGCCTGGTCTGCGCGCTGATCCACGACCCGGACCTCTTGGTTCTTGACGAGCCGACCACCGGCGTCGATCCGCTATCGCGCCGGCAGTTCTGGGAGCTGGTCGAGAGCATCCGGGGCGACCGGCCGGGCATGAGCGTCCTGGTCTCGACCGCCTATATGGAGGAGGCCGCCCGGTTCGACCACCTGGTGGCGATGTTCGCCGGCAAGGTGGTCGGCACCGGCACGCCGGCGGAGCTGCCGGCGAGGACCGGCACCCGGTCGCTGGAGGAGGCCTTCATCGCCCTGTTGCCGGAGGAGATGCGGAGTGGCCACAAGGAGTTGGTGGTCCCGCCGCGGCCGCCGGGTGACCGGGAGGTGGTCATCGAGTCGCACGACCTGACCCAGCAGTTCGGCGACTTCGTCGCGGTCGATCACGTCAGCATGAAGATCGAGCGGGGAGAGATCTTCGGCTTTCTCGGGGCCAACGGGTGCGGCAAGTCCACGACGATGAAGATGCTCTGCGGCCTCTTGCCGGCCACCGACGGGCAGGCCTGGCTGTTCGGCGAGCCGATCGACGCCAACGACATCAACATCCGCCGCAAGATCGGTTACATGTCCCAGGCGTTCTCGCTCTACTCCGAGCTGACGGTGCGGCAGAACCTGGTCCTGCACGCCCGACTCTTCCACGTGCCGGAGCACGAGATCCCCGGGCGGGTGGAAGAGACGGCCGCGCGGTTCGGCCTCGACGAGATCATGGAGGCTCTGCCCGACTCGCTCCCCCTGGGGCAGAAGCAGCGCCTGCAGCTAGCCGTGGCTCTGATCCACCGCCCCGCCCTCCTCATCCTGGACGAGCCGACCTCGGGGGTCGATCCGGTCGCCCGGGACGTCTTCTGGGAACACCTGATCGACCTGTCCCGCCGCGACAAGGTCACGATCTTCATCACCACGCACTTCATCAACGAGGCCCAGCGGTGCGACCGCATCTCGCTGATGAGTTCGGGGAAGGTGCTGGTCGTCGATACGCCGGACGGCGTGGTCGCGAGGCGGGGCGCGAGGACGCTGGAAGAGGCCTTCATCGGCTACCTGGAAGACGCACAAAAGGAAAAGGGCGACGCGCCGGTGCCGCAGGCGAAGAAAGCCGATGCGGCCGCGGCCGCGACGTCCGGCCACGGCCCGGCCGCCGCCGGCTCCTGGTTCAGCCCCCAGCGGATGCTGGCCTGCACCCACCGCGAGGTGATGGAGCTGAGCCGCGACCCGATCCGGCTGACGATGGCCGGTTTGGGGAGCGTGATCCTGATGGTCATCATGGGCTACGGGATCAGCCTGGACGTGGAGCACCTCAAGTACGCCGTCCTCGACCGCGACCAGACGACCGTCAGCCGCGACTATGCGATCAACGTCGCCGGGGCGAGCCGGTATTTCGTCGAGCAGCCGCCGGTCTCCTCCTACGAGGAAATCGACCGGCGGATGAAATCGGGCGAGCTGAGCATGGTCATCGAGATTCCCCCCGGCTTCGGCCGCGACGTGGACCGCCAGATGAATGCCGCGATATCGGCGGCGAGCACCGGCGGGCAGTCCGCCGCCACCGGCGGGGGGTCGGGCAATCCGGTGGCGATCGGCGTCTGGATCGACGGCTCCATGCCGCAGCGCGGCGAGACGATCCGGGGCTACGTGCAGGGTATCCACATTCAGTGGCTGCAGGACGTCTCCCGGCGTCAACTCGGCGTGCGCCAACAGCTCGGCATTGGTCACCGCCAACTGGTCACGCCCGCCTCGGTCGAGCTGCGGTACCGCTACAACCCCGACGTCAAGAGCCTCGTGGCGATGGTGCCGGCGGTGATCCCGCTGCTCTTGCTGTTGATCCCGGCCATGCTGGCGACCCTCTCGGTGGTCCGCGAGAAGGACCTCGGGTCGATCATCAACTTCTACGTCACCCCGACGACGCGGCTGGAATTCTTGCTGGGCAAGCAGCTCTGCTACGTGGCCCTGGGATTTGTCAACTTCCTGCTGCTGACGCTGCTAGCCGTGACCCTTTTCGACGTGCCCATGAAGGGGGATTTCTGGACCGCTGCCGCCGGCGCGCTGTTCTACGTCGGCTGCGCCACCGGGATCGGGATCTTCGTTTCGACCCTGACGCGCACCCAGGTGGCGGCGCTATTCGCGACCTGCGTGTTGACCATGATCCCCGCCACCAGCTTCTCCGGCCTGACCGACCCGGTTTCGTCCCTGGAAGGGTTCGGCCGTCTGGTCGGGGAGGTTTACCCGACCAGCCACTACATCACGATCTCCCGCGGAACCTTCAGCAAGGCGCTGGGTTTCGACGGCTTACACCAGTCGTTCGTCCCCCTGCTGATCGCCAACCTGGTGCTGATCGGGCTGAGTATGGCGTTCCTCAAGAAACAGGAGGCCTGATCCATGCGCCCCAAGAACGTCCTCCACCTGGGCGTCAAGGAGCTGTGGAGCCTCGCCCGCGACCCGATCATGCTCCTGTTGATCGTGTTCGCCTTCACGGTGTCGGTCTATTCGACCGCGAGCTCCCTGCCGGACTCGCTCTACCAGGCGCCGATCGCCATCGTGGACGAGGACCAGTCGGCCCTGTCGCAGCGGATCGTCAACGCCTTCCAGCCGCCCCTGTTCCGGCCCCCGAAGCTGGTGTCGCGGGAGGAGATGGACGCCCGGATGGACGCCGGGCTGGACACCTTCGCCCTCAACATCCCCCCGAACTTCCAGCAGGACGTGCTGGCCGGGCGGTCGCCCCGGATCCAGCTCAACACCGACGCCAACCGCATGAGCCAGGCGTTCAGCGGCAGCGGCTACGTGCAGACGATCGTGATGGGCGAGGTCGAGACGTGGTCCGCGCGCTACCGGGGCACCCCGACGACGCCGGTAGTGGAAGTCCAGGACCGGGTGCGGTTCAACGCGAACCTGACCCGGTCCTGGTTCGGCGGCGTGGTGGGGCTCATCGACATGATCACCATGCTGTCGGTCCTGCTCACCGGTTCGGCCCTGATCCGCGAGCGGGAGCGCGGCACGGTCGAGCACCTGCTGGTGATGCCGGTGACCCCGGCCGAGATCATGACGAGCAAGGTCTGGTCGATGGGGCTGGTCGTGCTCGTCGCCTCCGCCCTCTCCATGAAGTTCGTGGTGCAGGGCTGGCTGGGAGTTCCGATCCTGGGTTCCATCCCCCTGTTCGTGTGCGGCACGGCGCTGCACGTGTTCGCCGTCACCTCGCTGGGCATGTTCCTGGCCACGTTCGCCCGCACCATGCCGCAGTTCGCCCTGCTGATGGTCATGGTGCTCCTGCCCCTGCAGGTGCTCGACGGCGGCATGACCCCGCGGGAGAGCATGCCCGAGTGGGTGCAGCAAGTTATGCTGGTAGCGCCGACCACCCACTTCGTCATGCTCGGCCAGGGGATCCTGTTCCGCGGCGGGGGGATCGAGGTCGTCTGGCCGCAGTTCCTCGCCCTCGCCGTGATCGGCGCGGTCCTCTTCGCCGTCGCCCTCGCCCGCTTCCGCAAGACGATCGGGTCGATGTGAGTCGTGGGCAGGGCGCCCTGTTCCGGAACCCAGGCTTGTCACCAGAAAAAGGGGACCGCAGATGGCGACGAAACAAAGGACGGCCTCCGTGGCACGGGCGGGGCCGACGGCCTGGCGAAGTTCCGCCGACAGTACGGCCGCAGCCCCGTCGAGTTCACCGGGGACGAGCACGCGCTATCGACCGAGAGCGACAACGTGTAACCACCGGGGAGGCCGATCATGAGTACGTCCGAGCAGATGCAGAAGATGAAGACCCAGCCCGGGTTCATCGCGGCGCTGGATCAGAGTGGCGGCAGCACGCCGGGCGCGCTGCGCCTCTACGGGGTCAAGGAGGACGCCTGGTCGAACGAGGAGGAAATGTTCGCGCTCGTGCACCAAATGCGGGCCCGGATCATCACAAGTCCGAGCTTCACCGGCGAGCGGATCCTCGGCGCCATCCTCTTCGAAGGCACCATGGACCGGGACGTCGAGAGGCGGCCGACCGCCGACTATCTGTGGGACGTCAAACGCGTCGTCCCGTTCCTGAAGGTGGACGGGGGCCTGGAAGCCGAGAAGGGCGGCGTGCAACTGATGAAGCCCGTGCCCCGACTCGCCGCGCTGCTCGACAAGGCCAGATCGAAGCGCATCTTCGGAACCAAGATGCGCTCGGTCATCAAGCAGTCCAATGCGGCCGGCATCGGGAGCGTCGTGAACCAGCAGTTCGAGTGGGCGGGTCAGATCATCGCCGCCGGCCTCGTGCCGATCGTCGAGCCGGAAGTGGACATCCGCTGTCCGGACAAAGCCAAGGCCGAGGAGTTGCTCAAGGCTGACCTCCTCGGAAGGCTTGACGCCTTGCCGGCCGATCACGCGGTCCTGCTCAAGCTGACCCTGCCGGAGCAGGCCGATTTCTACGCCGAGTGCGTCAGCCA
>DATLIF010000531.1:0-4260 GCA_035539575.1 Fimbriiglobus sp.
GCGCTCACACGGTGGGCCTCGAAGACTCGACCCACCCTACAAGATGGATGGCTTCAACGGACCTGCTTTGACTGATGCGATCGGGAGCGGACGGAAGTGCTGTGAGGCCGCCCCCGTCCGGCCACCGGACGGGGGCGGATCGGCTGCTATTTCTCCTTGTCCTTCTCCTTGCCGCCGGCTGCCTTCTTGGCGCTGGTGACCTTCGGGTTCTCCAGGGCGTCCTTGAGCTTCTCGAGAGCCTTCGCCGCGTCTTCCTTCGTGGCGAAGCCGGTCGGGCCGGACATGGCCAGGAACTTCCCGTCGTTGTCCCGGACGTTGAATCGGAACTTGCCGTCCTTCCCCTCGTTGATCTCGACGATCCCGGTGGTCTTCCCGGTGGCCTTCTTGCCCTTCTCCTGGGCGTCGGCGACCGACAGGGCGGCGACGGACACAGTGGTCATGGCCGTGACGAGGGCCAGACAGCGGACCAACTTTCGCATCGAAGGAACCTCCGGTGAAGATATGGCGACGGCCCAAGAACGTAGGGCGGTCGGATTATTACCGCGACGGGCAGGTTGTTCAATGGGCTGCCGGAACTTCCGCAGGGATGGCGACTGTCCCGGTGTCGGTCCCGTGTGCGCTTTCCGCACTGTCTATGACCGGCGGGTCTTAAACTGCATCGCCTGACAAGAAGAAGCAGAGCCCGGCCA
Source organism: Fimbriiglobus sp. (assembly GCA_035539575.1). GTDB lineage: Bacteria > Planctomycetota > Planctomycetia > Gemmatales > Gemmataceae > DASSAT01. Next base: position 690 of record DATLIF010000531.1, read on the forward strand.
TACGGGTACAGCCGCTTGAGAGCGCAATCGGGTCCGGGTTTACTCGATCGTCCGGTAGTGGTCCGCGAGCGGGTAGCGGGATGCGTACACGCCGAATGCCAGCGCCGCGACGAACGCGAAGGCGGCGAAGAAGAACATCTGGAAGCTCATCACTCCGATCCCGGACCGCTCGATGGCGTGTGTCACGTCGCCGTTGCGGACGGCCGCGTTCACCAGCAGGACCCACAGGTTGCCGACCGTCACTGACAGGCTCCAGAAGGCCATGATGGCTCCCTTCATCGGGGCCGGGGCCTGGCTGTAGGCGAACTCCAGTCCGGTCGCCGAGACCAGCACCTCGCCGAAGGTGAGCAGGGCGTACGGGAGGATCTGCCAGGCGATCGATAGCGGCTTGCCGTCGTCCAGCCAGAGCTGCAACGCCCCGATCACGACCCAGGACAGGCCGGAGAACGCGATCCCGGTCGCCATACGGCGCAGCGCGGTCGGCTCGACGCCCGCCCGGCGCAGCGCGGGGTACAGGACCAGGTTGTTGAACGGGATCAGCAACATGACCAGCAGCGGGTTGAGCGCCTGCATCTGCGACGGCTCGAACCAACTGGGCATCGTCATCCCGCGCGCCTGCAGGACCCAGGTGGACGCCTTCTGGTCGAACAGCGACCAGAACGGCGTCACCAGGGCGAACAGCACCAGGACGCGGAGCACGCTGCGCGTCCCCTCTACCGCGTCGGCGGGGTGCGCCGCGCGCGCCCGGTCGAGTTGCCACCAGGTGCCCGCGCCCGCGAACCCGATCGCAGCGACCAGGGCCAGGCACCACCACTGGGCCACCCCGAGCAACGGGTGCGCGCCGGCCAGCAATATCCGGCCCAGATCGACGAACCCAAGCACCACACACACCGCCGCCACCAGCCCGCCGATGAGCGCCAGCCAGAGGCCCAGCCGCCCCGACCCGTCCGGCCCAGGCGCGGTCAGCGCGCTTCGAACGACCCGAAGGAACGAGTCCGGGCGCGGCGGCGCCGGCGGCACGTCCACGTAGAGCCGCCGGCCCAGCCAGAGGATCACGGTCGAGACGAACATCAGTACCCCGGGGACGCCGAACGCGACCTCCGGGCCGAACCGCCGCAGCAGGAACGGCGTCAGCAGCGACGCGAAGAAGGAGCCGAAGTTGATGATCCAGTAGAAGGCGTCGAACACGACCCGGGCGAGCGACTTGTTCGACTGGTCGAACTGGTCGCCCACGAACGCCGAGACACAGGGCTTGATCCCGCCCGACCCCAGGGCGATCAGGAACAGGCCGAGGTAAAAGCCGGCCTTGTTGTCCACGAACACGGCCAGGAAGGCCTGACCGACGCAATAGACCAGGCTCAGGTACAGGATGGTCCGGTACTTGCCCAGGAACCGGTCCGCGATCCAGCCCCCGAGCAGGGGGAAGAAGTAGACGCCCAGGACGAAGGTGTGGAAGACTTCTTTCGCTGCCCCCTCGCGCTCCGCCTGGGGAACCAGTTCCGCCGCGCCGAAAAGCAGCGCCGATGAGACGAGGAATTGCGTGAGGACGTTGCGCATCCCGTAGAACGAGAAGCGCTCGCAGCCCTCATTCCCGATGATGTACGCGATCTGTCGCGGCAACCGGCCCCGGGTCGTTGCCGGAGTCGCCGTCTCGTCGGCCGTCTGTGACACGTTGGTTCCCACGGGTAATGTCTGGAGCCGTTCGAAGGAGACTGGCCGGACGAAGCACGGGGAACACGGAGCATACCGCTTCCGGACAGCTGCCCGCAAACCATAATGCGGCGCTGCCCTGGCGAACGGCCAGCGTCAGCCGGCTTGTGTAGCACTGCGGGTTGACTGAGAACCACCAAATCATCGGCAAAGTCTTTGAGCTTTCAGGCCAGGGGTGTAAGATTCGGTCTGCCACCTGACCAGTAGTCGGTTTCCAGAGCCTCCGCAGGCTTGCGTCCTCATGCCCCCGCCTGAGCGGGGCTGGGCGTGGAGTGGTGAATCGGCTCACGGCGGACCATGTCGATACCGCCGTCCCGTACGTCCCGTCACTCGATCCGCGAGGCCTGTCATGAACGGCACCCCGTCCCGCCAACGTCCCTCGCACCGTGTGGACACCTTCCGATCCCGTCCCCGGGTGGAATGGCTCGAAGACCGGTCGGCCCCGTCGGTGTCCTACGTCGAGACGCCGCCGCTTTCCGGCCAGTACACCGTCACCTTCGCCGAGGCCGGAGCAGCGGACGCGCTCATCCTCCGCCGCGGAAGCAGCGGCCTGCTGGAGTACAGCCTGAACGGCGCACCGTTCAGCACGGACCTGAGTTCCACCGACCCCGGTGTCCAGCCGCTTTCTCTGGCCGTCATCTCGCAGGTCGTGGTGGGCCTGGGGGGTGGGAATGACTCGCTGACGCTGGACTTTTCCGGCGGCCAGGTCATCCCCGGACTGTCGGGCGTGAGCTTCGACGGCGGTCCCGGCGTCGATCGGGTCGTGGCGGCCCGGGATATCGACATGACCCTGTCGGACGCGGTCCTGCTGTTCGGCCCCGGCGGCTCGGGCGGCGTGGTCGCTCTCTCCGGCGTCGAGCAGGCCCGTCTGACCGGCGGCAACTCCCCGAACCTCATCGACGCGCGCGGCTTCACCGGGACTGTGACCGTGGGCGGCGGAAACCAGACCGACACCGTCTACGGCGGGTCCGGCAACGATTTCCTGAGCGGCGACGAGGGGAGCGACCAACTCTTCGGCATGGGCGGCAACGACGTCCTGGACAGCACCAACAGCGGCAACGCCCAGATGTTCGGCGGGGAGGGCGACGACCTGCTCATCGGCGGCAACGGCAAGGACCTCATGGCGGGCGAGGGCGGCCACGACACCCTCGCCGGCGGCAACGGCGCGGACACCCTGCTCGGCGGGACCGGGAACGACACGCTGGAGGGTCAGTCCGGGAACGACCTGGTGGACGGCGGCGCCGGGACCGACGAGGTCGTGGCGACGGGAAGCGTGAGCTTTGTCCTGACCGACGTGCAACTGACCGGCCTGGGGACGGACACGCTGGTCAGCATCGAGGCGGCCCGGCTGACCGGCGGGACCAACAACAACACGATCGACGGCTCCGGGTTCTCCGGCAGGCTGACGATGGACGGCGGAGGCGGGACCGACACGCTCATCGGCGGGACCGGGGAGAACATCTACCTCAAGCCGACCGGGCAGGGTGGAACGACCGCCATGATCGGCGGCGGACCGGGGGCGACGAACAAGTTCAACCTGTCGCCGTCCGGGTCGGTGTCCCTGCTCGACAACGGCGGGTTCAGCGAGGTCAGCTTCGCCGCGTCGCCGACCGGCATCACCCTCAACCTGGGGCTCTCGGGCGGGACGCCCCAGGACGTGGACGGGAACGGGTTCCTGGTCTCCCTAATCGGGCTGATTGAGAACGCCTTCGGCACCGCCAGCCGGGACAGCCTGACCGGCAACGAACTGACCAACTACCTCGACGGCGGAGAGGGCGGGGACATCGTCTACGGCGGCGCATTTGGGATCGGCAGCCGCGACACTCTGGTCGGCGGGGAAGGGGACGACAGTGTCCTGGGC
>DATLIF010000532.1:0-10310 GCA_035539575.1 Fimbriiglobus sp.
GTACGGCCGGAAGGTGCGTTTCAAGCCGACCGAACAGGTCATCCTCGAAATCGAGGCGTGGCATCGCCGCGGCGCGGCGCAGGTGTTCTTCGCCGACGACAACTTCGTCGGCAACCGCGCCTACGCCAAGGAGTTGCTGAAGGAGATCGCCGCCTGGAACAAGAAGCAGCGGCACCCGCTGTCGTTCTACACCCAGGCCAGCAGTTCGTCGTCGCGGGCCATGTCGATGCTGGCCTGGGTGTAGAACGACAGCGGGTGCCTCTGCTTCTTGTTCCAGACGGCGATCGCCTTGAGCAGTTCTTTGGCGTAGGCGCGGTTGCCCACGAAGTTGTCGTCCGCGAAGAACACTTGCGCGGCGCCGCGGCGGTGCCACGCCTTGATCTCCTGCATCACCTGCTCGATCGGCTTGAAGCGCATCTTGCGGCCGTACATCACGATGATGTCGCAGAACTCGCAGGTGAACGGGCACCCGCGGGTACACTGGACGATCCCGTGCGCGTACCGCTTGTTCAACAGCCCCAGCCGCGGCGGCGGCGAGTCGGGCATGTGGATCTTTTCTTCCTCGGTGTAGTGGTCGGCGTGCTTGCCGGCGGCATACTCCTTGAGGAACCGCGGCCAGGTGTACTCCGCCTCGCCCTCGAAGAGCACGTCGCAGTGCTGCCGGCACTCGTGCGGCAGCAGGTTGGCCATCGGCCCGCCGATGATGACCGTCTTGCCCCGCCTGCGGAACTCGTCAGCAATTTCGAAGACGTGCTTGATCTGGATGATGTACCCGGTGATGCCGACGATCTCGGCATCGGTGTCGTAGTTGATCGGCTCGCCGGCGTTCTCGTCACAGAGCGTGACGGGGAACTCGGGCGGCGTCAGGCCGGCCAGCGTCAAAAGCCCCAGCGGCGGGAAGACAGCGTTGTGCGGGGTCAACTCCATGAAGTGTTCCATCCCCCAGTACGAGGGCGGGAACTTGGGCTGCACGAGGTAAATGGAGGGAGTGCGGGCCCGGATCGGGTCGGCCATGGGAACCCCTGGGACGGCGGTGCGGTTCGTGAATGAGCAGCCGCCCCCGGGCCGGGGGAAGCGTGAAGGGGATCGTAGTCGGACGCGGCGATCGAAACAAGGCGCCAATCATAGTGTTAACAGCGCGCTGCTCCAGGTCAGCCCGCCGCCGAAAGCTACCAGAAGTACCGTGTCCCCCGGCTTCACCCGTCCTGTGCGGATTGCCTCGTCCAGCGCGATCGGCACGGACGCAGCCGACGTATTACCGTACTTATCCAGGTTCACCATAACCTTGTCCGCTGGCAACTCGAGCGCGTCCAGGGCGGCGTCGATGATCCGGCTGTTGACCTGGTGCGGGATGATCAGAGCCAGCTCGCGCTCCAGCTTGCGACAATCCTGCTGAGCCTGCTCGACCAGCTCGATCATCTGGTAGACGGCGAACTTGAAGACCTCGCGGCCGTGCATCCGCAGGTAGCGGAGTTGCGGCAGCGTGCCCGTGCCCGGCGGCGGGTTGGGCGTGACCATGCTCGGCACCTGGATCAACTCCTGGCGGGTGCCGTCGGCGAAGAGCTGAACCTTGTGGAGTCCGACCGAGCGGTCCGGCGCCGGGCCGAGGACCGCGGCCCCGGCCCCGTCGCCGAAGAGGATGCAGGTGTTACGGTCGGCGAAGTCGGACACCCGGCTCAGGACGTCGGTGCCGATCACCAGGGCGGTCTTCGCGGTGCCGGTGCGGACGTACTGCTCGGCGACCGACAGGGCGTAGATGAATCCGGAGCAGGCGGCGGACACGTCGAACGCCGGGATCGGCCGACAGCCCAGCGCGGCCTGGACGAGGCAGGCGGTGGACGGGCACATCAGGTCCGGGGTGACGGTAGCGCAGACGATCAGGTCCACGTCTTGCGCGGAGACGCCGGCGGCGTCCAGTGCCCGGCGAGCGGCCTCGGCTCCCAGCGTGGCGGCGGTGTCGGCGACGCCGGCGAACCGCCGCTCGCGGATGCCGGTGCGAGTGCGGATCCACTCGTCGGACGTGTCGAGCGTTTCGGCGAACTCTTCGTTCGGCACCACCCGGTCGGGGACGCAACTCCCCGTCCCCCGCAGTACCGCCCGCGTCAATCGGTCCATTGCCAGTACCCGCGGCTACTCCCAGGATCGGACCCCCGTGTCCGGTTTGGTGTAGCCGTCGGGGCGGGATACAGCCAGCAGAAAACGACCAGCCGCTATCCGCGGGTGCCGGCGGACGTGCGGGCGGCGCGGAGGCGTTCGAGCAGGTTTTGCCGGGCGATCACGGCCGGATCGACGGCCGGGGCCGGAGCGACTTCGACCGGGGCCGGAGTGACGGCCAGGGCAGATCGGGCGTCCGGTTCAGCGAAGACCGAGTCCGACGGGCCGCCGTACATGCGCTGGAGGTCGGTCAGCTTGACTGACCGCTCCAGCTTCAGGTACGCCACCTCTTCGTAGGGCACGAAAAACGCCCGGTTGTCGTCGGTGGATCCCATCTCGCGGCCGCGGACCACCAGGTATTCCGGCTCGGCGCGGAACAGGATCTCGACGTTGATCCCGATGCCGTTGCGCAGCACGATCATGAGCTTGCTGCGGTCTTCCGGGGTGAGCTTCTGGATCGTTTCGATCACGTCTTCCCGTCGCATTCGTTGCACCTCGGTAAGCTCAGCGGCGGGTCAGGTCGAGCCGGGCTGGCGGACAGGTGAGTCGGCGGTACAGCCGCACCTGCACCAGCGCCAGGGCCGCGCCGCCCAGGCCACATACCACCCGCCAGTCCATCGCCCGCAGGGTCGTCGTCACCGGGTGGGCGGGCAGGTCGGCGGCCGCGCTCGCGGCCAGCGCCAGGGCCAGGGTGGCAATCAACATCCCGACCAGGATGGCCACTGGCCCGCGGGCGGCCGCCCACGAGCCCGGTCGGGGCTGGTCCAGTGCGAACTCCGGGCCCAGCCGCCGCCACAACATGGCGAACGCCGCGTCGGCCGCCTCGGCGGATGCGAACCTCACCACCACCGGCCGCCCGGTGGACTCCAGCCGCAGGGTGAACGCGAGCAGAGCGTGGGTCAGTCGGCGGACGGTGGAGAGTTCGATGGTCGTGGCGACCGGCCCGAGGGCCGCGTCCAGATCGGCCGTGCTCTCGATATCGGCCGGCACCTCGACGCCCGACGGGACCAGGAACAGGCGGGTGGCGGTCAGCAAGACCAGGGAGTGCGAGCGGACCTCCGGCGCACGCCAGACCCGGCGGCGTGTGAAGCCGGGAAAGGCGGTGTCTGTCAGGACCGGAGTTAAGACGGAGGCCATTATTCCTGTCCGGGCGAACACGGCCCGCGCCGCCGGCGGCGCGGACCTACCAGTTGCTAGAACCCGGACGGACGCAGGTCAAATCCTGAGGCGGGAAATGAGGCGGGTCAGGGGGCTGCGGCCGGCGGCGACTGACCCGGTAGGGTGAACAGGTCGGCGACCCGGCAGGAGAAGTCGGGCAAGACGCCATTGCCGGTGAGTTGGTCCTGCTCGTCAAAGACCTGTGGGATTTCGCCGAGCTGGTACGCGGTCAGGGTGTGGTCATCCGGGTCGATGACCCAGACCAGGGGAACTCCGTGGCGGAGGTACTGTCCGACCCGGCGGGTGATCTGGCTGGGCCGATCGTTCTCGGACAACACCTCCACGATCAGATCCGGTACGTCCTCGACGTAGCGAGGCTGCAAGTCCTCCGGCCGGGGTTGCCGGAGGAAGAGCATGACATCCGCACCGCGCAACGTATCGGGATCGCGTTCCACGACGATGCCGGTGTCGTTCGTCAACAGGAACCCGCTCCCCCGGCGGGTGACGTAATCGGTGAGCAGCCGGATGATGAGCCAGTTGAGTAGACCGTGACCCTTCTTGGGCGGCGGCGTCTCCTCGACCTCCCCGTTCACCAGTTCGAACCGCCGGTCGGCGTTCTCCGGGCGGTTGGCCCACGCGAAGAACTCCTCGGCGGTCATCTTCGGGGTGGATACGGTCGCCATGCCGGCCTCCGTCCGCGGCGGGTCACTTCGCCAATTCTACCACCATCTTCGCCGCCTCCGTCAGCCCGGCGGCGGGGCGGATCATCGGCAACTCGCCCTGGACGTTCTTGAGGATCTCCCGCGCCTTGTCGGAGTTGGTCCCCTCCAGCCGGACCACCACCGGCACCTTGAACCCGACCTCGCGGCCGGCCTTCACCAGCGCCTCGGCGATCAGGTCGCACTTGGCGATGCCGCCGAAGATGTTCACCAGGATGCCCTTCACCTTCGGGTCAGACAGGATGATGCGGAACGCCTCGATGGCGCCGTCCGCGGTGACGCCGCCGCCCACGTCGAGGAAGTTGGCTGGGTTGCCGCCGTGGTGCTTGACGATGTCCATGGTCGCCATCGCCAGCCCGGCCCCGTTGACCAGACAGCCGATGGTGCCGTCGAGCTGGATGTAGTTGAGGTTGGCCTTGCCGGCCCGGACCTCGGTCGGGTTCTCCTCGCTCAGGTCGCGCAGGGTCTGCACGTCCTTGTGGCGGAACAGCGCGTTATCGTCGAAGTCGATTTTCGCGTCGAGGACGACCACCTTGCCCTTCTTGGTGACGGCCAGCGGGTTGACCTCGACGATGCTCGCGTCCTTCTCGAAGTAGACCTTCGCCAGGGCGAGCATGATGGCCGCGGCCTTGTCGGCCTGGTCGCCGCCGAAGCCGAGGCGGTAAGCCAGGTCGCGGGCCTGGAACGGCAGCAGGCCCGTCTCGGGGGACACCGTCACCTTGAGGATCTTCTCGGGATGCTTGGCGGCGACCTCCTCGATGTCCATGCCGCCCTCGGCGGAGGCCATCAGGACCGGCAGCCCGATGGCGCGGTCGAGGACCATGCCGACGTAGTATTCCTTGTCCGGCTCGGCGTCGGCCTGGACGATCAGGGTGTTGATGGCGACGCCGTCCGGCCCGGTCTGCTTGGTGACGAGCGGGTGGGTGAGCATGGCCTTGGCGATCTCGGCGGCCTTCTCGCGGGTAGGAGCGAACTTGACGCCGCCGAGCTTGTTGGCGTAGCCCTTGAGCTGTCCGGCGCCGCGTCCGCCGGCGTGGACCTGGGCCTTGATCATGGCGCCGGTGCCGCCGAGTTCGACGAAGCCGCGCTCGGCCTCGTCCGGGGTGGTGGCGACGACGTGGCGCGGGATCGGGGCGCCGGCGGCGGCGAGCAGTTCCTTGGCCTGGTACTCGTGGATCTTCATCGGCGGCTCCGTGGGTCGGGTGGGGTGCGTTATAGCGTCGGCGGTTGACCGCAGGGAGGGGTTCGGGCACCATGAAAGCCCGTCGATCACGATCGACGGGCACCGGAGGCGCAGAATGGACGACTCCTGGAAGTGGTTCCACTGCACCACGCACACCTACGGCGCCTGGTTGCACGGCGACCCGCGCGGGTTCCGCACCCGGCACCACCGCGAGCACGTCGAGGGCGACTACAAGAACCCGCCACCGAAAGGGAAGTACGACTGGCAGTACCAGCGGAGTCAGAAGTTGTTGAAGCAGGCGCCGGTGATGCTGGCACGGGACTGGCGCCCGGTGATCGGGGAGGCGCTGGTCGAGATGTTCTTGCGACTGGAGGCGCAGTTGCTCTGCCTGAGTATGGGTGGGCAGCACTGCCATTTGCTGGCGAAGATGCCGCCGGGGCCAGTGCCCAAGGAGTGGATCGGTCGGGCCAAGAAACACTCGCACTTCCTCGCCAACGAGCGGGGATGGACCGGTAAGTTGTGGGCAGTTGGGAGCAAGGTCATCCCGGTGAGGGATCGCGCACACCAACTGAACGTGTTTCAATACATCCTGAGACACTCGCGGGAGGGCGCATGGATCTGGGACTTTCGGAAACAGCAACTGCCCCCCGAAAGCCCGGGGACGGCCGTCCCCGGGCTTTCTGAGTGACAAAGATGCACCCCATCCCGCAACTACTCGCCGACCTGGTTCGCCTTCCCTCGGTCAACCCGATGGGCCGCACCGACCTGCCGGCGCACCTGGTCCACGAGTCCCGCGTCACCGACTACCTGGAGGCGCACCTCCGCGACCTCGGCGTGCCGGTCGAGCGCCAGCCGGTCGCCCCGGGGCGCGACAACCTCGTCGCGCGCTACACCCCGCCGACCGCGCCACCGTTCACCGTGTTGTGGGAAGCCCACCAGGATACCGTCCCCGTGGACGGCATGACCATCGACCCGTTCGCCGCGGACGTCCGCGACGGCAAGCTCTTCGGCCGCGGCGCCTGCGACGTGAAAGCCGGAATCGCCTGCATGCTCGCTGCATTCGCCCGGCTGGTGCGAGAGAAGCCACCCGGCTCCGCGGCGGTCGTTCTGGCGTTCACCGTGGACGAGGAGCACACCTTCCTCGGCGTCCAGCACCTGATTCGGTCTGGCGTCCGCGCCGACGGCGCCGTCATCGCCGAGCCGACCGGGCTGAACATCGTGGACGCCCACAAGGGCGTCGTCCGCTGGCAGATCGAAACGCCGGGCGTCGCCTGCCACAGCTCCCGGCCGGACCGTGGCGTGAATGCCGTCTACCGCATGGCCCGGCTCCTGCGTGGTGTCGAGGAGTACGCCGGGCGGCTCGCCGCGTCGCGGACTGACCCGCGGCTCGGGCCGCCCACCCTGAGCGTCGGCACGGTCAGCGGCGGGGTCAGCCCGAACACCGTACCCGACCGCTGTCGGATCGACATCGACCGTCGACTGCTGCCGGGCGAGGACCCGGCCGCGGCGGTCGCCGACCTCGACGCCTTCCTGCGGGCGGACCCCGGCATCGACTTCCCGTTCGCCACGGAGCGTAAGCTCGCCTGTCCGCCGCTCGGCGCGGTCGGGTCGGGGGACCTCGTCCGACGACTCGGCCGCGCGATCGACGGGGTCGCCGGGTCGCACGAGGTCGTCGCCGTCCCGTACGGCACGGACGCCTCGACCATCGCGGAGGCGGGCGTCCCGGCGGTGGTGTTCGGGCCGGGGGACATCGCCCAGGCGCACACGAAAGACGAGTGGGTCGAACTGGGTGCGGTCGAGCAGGCGGCGGAGGTGCTGTTCCGGTTCGCGTGCGGCCGATGACCCGCGCCGGCCGACGGGTTCTGCGTTACATTGTCCACAAGACGGAGCCGCCGGGGTGGCGCTCCGCGAACCGGAGGGGTCGTTCGTGAGCATTGTCCGCGTGGGGTTGCAAGAGACCAAGGGGTACTCCGAGGGGTACGAGGCGATCTTCGGCAAGAAGAAGGCCGCCGCGAAGAAGCCGGTCGCCAAGGCGAAGAAGCCGGCCGGCAAGAAGCCGGGCAAGAAGAAGTAAGCAGCACATCCCCAATCAACGCGGCCCGTGGAGTCTGGAGGCTCCGCGGGCCGCGGCGTTTCGACTGGTGCGGGCGAGCGACCGGGTGGTATCTTGCGGCCGGACCCGAGGGCCACGGCATGAGTACGACCACGCAAGCCCTTCTCACCGCCGACGAGTTCATGCGGTTGCACGGCGGCGAAACGTACGTCGATCTGGTGGACGGGAAGGTGGAGCGCCAGCCCATGCCTCACCGCCTGCACGGGTACATCTGTAGCAACGTGGCGTTCGCCCTCGGCACGTTCGTCCGCGAGCGGGACCTGGGGCGGATCATGACGAATGACACGTTCGTCCGTATCCGCAGGGACCCCGACACCCTCCGCGGGGCGGACGTCATGTACATGAGCTACGAGCGGCTCCCCAAGGGGCCGATCCCCGAGAACGCCCTCGACCCCGCCCCGGAGTTGGTCGTGGAGGTCCGCTCGCCGTCGAACACCTGGGCTTCGCTCGTGGCCAAGGGACTCGATTACCTGAACGTCGGAGTGAACGTCGTTCTCCTGATCGATCCGGACTCCGCCACGGTGTCTGTTTATCGGCTAAACGAAATCCAGCAGGTCTACGACAACGGTGACGAACTCACTCTTCCCGACGTCCTCCCCGGGTTCGCGGTGTCGGTGAAGCGGTTCTTCGAGTAGCCCCTCGGCGGTGACCTCCTCCCGGTTCCTGCTTCAACAGACGGCCCCGGCGCGCGATGATATCCGGGTGAGCCGACCCCGGTTCGCCTCGGGAGGATGCCGTGACCCCCCTCGAAATGCCGCTGGCCGCGCTGGGCCTGACGGCCGTGCTGGCGCTGGCCGTGGCCGGCTACCTCGACCGGCCGATGTGGCGCATCCTGGTCGTCGGGTGCGGCGGCAAGACGCCGGCCCTGTTCTGGTCGGCCTGCTTCCGGGTCGTGCTGGTCGCCGTACCGATCGCCGTGCAGTTGTTCTTCGCCCCGAACTCGCCGGGCCGGCTGACCGGCGAGCCGGTGCCCGACCTGATCGAGTACGTCAAGTGGGGCCTGGTCGGGGAAGTGGCCGGGGTGCTGCTGGTGGCGGTCGGGGTCGGGCTGGCGATCGGGTCGCGGGCCCGGCCGGTCTGGGTGGACCCCGAGGACGCCGACGACCTCCGCCGGCTGGTCGAGCGGGTGCGGCTGACCCGGGCACGGGAACTGGTCGAGAAGGCCGGCGGCCGGTAGCCCGGTCCCACCGCGACCGGGCCGCGGAGAAAAAACCGATCAATCGCTAGTTGCCGGCCATTCTCACGGCAGTCACTAGCGGAGGCGGTGGCGCGTGGGATGGCGCTACCGCCTCCACTCGGGGTTTCCTTCATGCCCCTCGGCTCGATTCTGCGTGGCCGTACCCAGCGGGACTGCCCGGTCCCCGCGGCCGAAACCGACCAACTCCCGGACCCCGATCTGCTCGACCGGTTCGCCCGGCACGATGACCAGCAGGCGTTCGCCGCGCTGGTCCGCCGGCACGGCCCGCCGGTGCTGGGCGTCTGCCGGCGGGTGTTGCGCGACCCACACGCAGCGGACGACGCCTTCCAGGCCACCTTTATGGTCCTCGCCCGCAAGGCTCACGCGATCGCCCGGCCGGAGGCGCTGGGGAGCTGGCTCTACGGCGTCGCCCTGCGGGTGGCGTGCAAGGCCCGGGCCGGGGCGTCGCGCAAGGCTCCTGGCCCGATACCGGAGCCGGCGGCCGACACCCCGGACCCGTCAGCCGGCATCGCCGGCGAGGAATTGCGGCTGATCCTCGACGAGGAACTCTGCCGGATGCCGGACCGCGACCGGCACCTGATCGTCCTGGTCTACCTGGAGGGGCGGACGCACGACGAGGCGGCCCGGGCGATCGGCTGCCCGCTGGGGTCGATGGCGTGGCGGCTGGCGCGGGCGCGAGATGACCTGCGGCGACGGCTGGCCCGTCGCGGCGTCGGGATGGGCGTCGGGGCGATCCTGCTGCTGGCGTCGGTCGGCCGCGCGCAGGCGGTGTCCGATTCGCTGGTCGGTCGCGTGGCGGGAGCCGCCCAGAAGGGTCCGGCGGGGTCCGGCGCCTCGACGTACGGCCGGCGGATCCCGCTGGGGTGCCTGCTGCCGCTGGGGGTGCTGCTCGTGGCGGGCGTGGCCACCGGGGGGTGGGTCGCCGCGCACGGCCACAAGCCGCCCGAGCCGCCTGCCGCAAACCACAGCCACACGCCGCCCAGCCCGACGGCCACTGTCGGCCACGACCCCGCGGCGGCGGGCGGGGGATGCGGAGGCGCCGTGGACGCCCCGTGACCGAACGGCTTCATTTTCCCGCCGGGCGAGTCCCGCCGGGCATCATTCCCGGGGCGGGCCGAGTGCCCGCCCCGGCTCCTTTTGCCGCCCGGTCGGGGTGGCGAAAAACACCGGAATCGCGGTACAGTGCGGGAACGACCCGACGGAGGACACCGCGTGGACCCGGCCGTTCAAACACCCCCTGCCCTGCTGACCGCCGAGGAGTTCGCCCGGCGGCACAACGGCGAGTTCGTAGAACTGATCGACGGCAAAGTGGAGCCGATCATGCCCGGTGGAACACGCCACGGACAGGTGTGTGTCATACTCAGCCGGATCGTTGGCGGGTTCATCGACGATCATGGGCTGGGAGTGGTCTGCTCCCACGACACGTTCGTGCTTACCCAGCGCAACCCGGACCGGGTCCGTGGCGCGGACTTGGTTTACTGGAGTCGGGAGCGGTGGTCTGGCGTCGTCCCGGACGGCATGATCGAGGCGCCGCCGGACCTGGTGGTCGAGGTCCGGTCCCCAACTGATCGGTGGGGGGACGTGCAGATCAAGATCGGCGAGTATCTCAACGCCGGGGTCCGGGTGGTGGTGCTGTTGGACCCGAAGTCGGCTACCGTATACGTCCATCGCCAAGATGAACTTCAACAGCTCCTGCACAACGGAGACGAACTCACTCTGTCCGACGTCCTCCCCGGGTTCGTGGTGCCGATCGCGCGATTCTTCGAGTAGGGTGGGTCGAGTCTT
>DATLIF010000533.1:0-8486 GCA_035539575.1 Fimbriiglobus sp.
ACCTCGACGCAGACGATCCGCCCGTGATTGCCTCCCTCGGCCCAGAAGTCGATCCCGTGGACCCGCTTGTCCGCCGACTTCACCTTCAGGTCGATCCCCTCGGGGATCACGTCGCCGTGGCAGAACCAGGCCGACTTCTGGTGCGGGTGGTCGGTGGTCGCGTCCCCCGACTGCTTCGCCACCGGCCAGCCGCGGGTGACTGGAATCTGCGTCGCGGCGAAGACCGGGTAGAAGAACGGCTTGGCCAGATCCTTGGTCGCACCCGGCGTCTTGGCGGCCGGGTCCGGCACCCGCCCGGCGAACCGGTAGACCGCGATGGTCTGCCCGGCCTCGTCCTTGAAGGTGATCGTCTCGGCGTCCTTGACCGCAGTCACGGCCGGGTCGGCGGCCGGCGCGGGGGCCAGGAGCAGGAGCAGCACGAGGAGGGAGAGCAGTCTCATGGCAGGGGTCCGTGGGGTGGGAGAGGTCGGTCGAAACCCTCGACCCGAGGTCGTCTGTTGGGAGGGCGAGCCTCCTGCCGAGCCGAGAGCTCCCCACGGCTCGGCAGGAGCCTCGCCCTCCCAGAGAGAGGTCACTTCACGCGCTTGAGGCGGAAGAGGCCAGTGTACCGCTCGCTGGTATAGAACCCGACGAACTCCTTGTCGTCGGCGCGGCCGATCCAGTCGTAGACGCCGCCGTCCTTCTCGCCCAGGTCGGTCGTCCCCTTGAACAGGACGCTGCCCCCGGCCTGGCGGCCGTCCATCTTCACCGTGTACTTGTACGGCCGGCCGCACTCCCCCTCGAACACCGCCGACCAGGCCCCGCCCGTGACCGTCACCACGCACTCCATCGGCATGCCGTCGGGGGCCTTGTCCTTCGCGCTCTTGGGCTTCGGGTCCAGCGGCCCCCAGGTGCCGACCCACTTGCCGGACACGTCCGGGGCCTTCTTGTCGATCTTCGGCGGCGGGTTGTCCGCCTTGCCCAGGTTCAGGCAGACGACGATTACCAGCGACAGCCCCAGCGCGGTGCGGACGGGCTTCATGAGCGGCTCCCACGGGTGTGCCGGGCGAACACTCGGAGATGGTACGGCCGCCAGCCGCCGACCTCAAACCAAAACCGCTCTCCATTTGGGAGGGCGAGGCTCCTGCCGAGCCTCGGGAAGCTTCGGCTCGGCAGGAGCCTCGCCCTCCCAATGAAAGGCCAAACTGAGACACTACTCCGCCCGCCGGTCGTACACTGTTCCTGCATTCCCCCGAAGGGTCCGCCGCATGAACACCTGGCACCTGCCCCGCGGCTACCGGTACGCCGGCGTCGTCACCGGTCTGCGCAGCGAGCCGGACCGCCGCGACGTGGCGCTGGTCGTCTCGGATACCCCCGCCGCTGCCGCCGGTGTGTTCACGCAGAACCGCGTCTGCGCCGCACCCGTGCAGGTCAGCCGCGCCCGGCTGCCGCGGGCCGACGCCCGCGCGATCGTCGTCTGCTCCGGCAACGCCAACGCCTGCACCGGCGAGCAGGGGCTCCGGGACGCCGAGCGCATGGCCGAGTTGACCGCGCGCGACGTCGGCTGCCGGCCCGAGCAGGTGCTGGTCGCGTCCACCGGGATCATCGGCCGACCGCTGCCGATGCCGGTGCTGGAGATCGGCATCCCGAAGGCCGTCGCCGCGGCCCGCGACGGGTCCGACGCGCTCGACGACGCCGCCCACGCGATCCTGACCACCGACACGAAGATCAAGGTAGCGACCCGCGAACTCGACCTCGCGTCGGGCCTGGTGCGGGTGGCCGGGTTCGCCAAGGGAGCCGCAATGATCGGCCCGAACATGGCGACCATGCTCGGGTTCGTCCTGACCGACGCCGCGGTCGCGCCGCCGTTCGCGCACGACGTGCTTCGCCGGGCCGCCGATAAGACGTTCAACTGCGTCTCGGTCGAGGGTCACACCAGCACCAACGACACCGTCTTCCTGCTCGCCAACGGCACCGGCTCGCACCTGAGCGGCGACGACGCGCAGCGCTTCGACCGCGCCGTGGAGGAAGTGTGCGCCGACCTGGCCCGGCAGATCGCGGCCGACGCCGAGGGGGCGAGCCACCTGATCCGTATCGACGTGGAGGGCTGCCGCTCCGACGCCGACGCTCGCACCATTGCGAAGGCGGTCGCCGAGAGCGCGCTGGTCAAGACGGCGGTGTTCGGCGCCGACCCGAACTGGGGCCGGGTGGTGTCCGCCGCCGGGTATGCCGGGGTGCCGTTCGAGGAGCGCGACCTGTCGCTGTGGATGGGCGACCTGATGCTGTACCGGGACGGGCAACCGTTGCCCTTCGACGAGGCGACGGCGTCGGCGTACCTGAAGGCGAATCGCGAGGTCCACTTCCGCCTGCGGCTCACCCTCGGCACCGGCCGGGTGACGTTCTACACCTCCGACCTGACCTACGAGTACGTTAAACTGAACGCTGATTACACGACGTGACCTCGTTCCTGACTCGGGGTTCCCCATGTCTCCTCTGAGTGCGGTCCCCGTCGTGCTGATCGTCGCGTTGTCGGCCGGCGCGGTCCGGGGGCAGGACAAGGCGCTCTCTGGCGGCGGGCCGGTGAAGTGGGAGGGGTGGGCGTTCAACTGGAAGATCCACCTCCGCCAGGGCGTCGTGCTGACCGACGTGAAGTTCCAGGGCAAGTCCGTCCTCAAGTACGCGGCCGTCGCCGAGGTGTTCGTGCCGTACCATCCCGGCCAGCCGCGGCCGCAGGACCAGCGCGACCACCCGTTCGGCAAGAACCTCGTCCCGCTCCAGCCCGGCGTCGATTGCCTGCCGGGAGGCACTTGCCGCGGCTACGACTTCAACGGCAAGCCGGTCACGGCGAACGCCGCCGTCATGCTCCACGAGGAGGAGGGCGCGCCGATCTACATCGGCGCCGAGGGCCGGGCCAGGGCGAAGACACTGACGCTCTGGAGCGCGTACACGCTCGGCGGGTACTTCTACATCGTCCAGTGGCGGTTCCGCGAGGACGGCGTCATCCTGCCACAGGTCGGGCTGACCGGGGCGCTGGTCCACTTCGGCGGCGACAACTCCAACAGCGTCGCGGTCGGGGCCAAGGACCGGGCGTTGTCGCACGTCCACAACATCTTCTTTTGCCTCGATTTCGACGTGGACGGGAAGACCAACTCCGTCGAGGAGTTCGACTTCAAAGTCATCGACGAGGAGGGCGAGAAGGCGACCGGCACCTGGACGCCGATCACCAAGGAGGGCGGCCGGGAGCTGAAGCCCGAGGCGTTCCGGAGCTGGCGGGTGGTGAACAACGCGTCGAAGAACAAGCACGGCAACCCGCGGTCCTACGAGTTGGTCCCCGGCGGCACCGGCGTCTATCGGGGGGCGAAGAAGGAGGAGTTCGCGCGGTACGGCGTCTGGGTGACGCGGTCCAAGCCGGACGAAGTGCCGGGCAAGAAGTTGCTGGCCGATAGCCTGGCGTCATACGCCGACGGTGAGTCCGTGGACGGGGCGGACGTGGTGCTGTGGTACATGCTCAGCGTGCATCACCAGCCGAAGGCGGAGGACTGGTCGGCGATGCCGGTGGAGTGGTGCGGGTTCAAGATCGCGCCGCGGGACTTCCTGGACGGGAGCTGGGTGAAGGTCAACCAGGCGAGCGGGGGACGTTAGTCCCCCGAGTGTGCTCATCCTCGGGGGACTAACGTTCCCCGCTCGCCTTGCTGGCAACCCGGGCAACCTCCGGCGACTTTGCCGTCGTCTGGCCCGCCTTCCGTCGCCATCCCCGGCGATTGCCTCCCACCGGTTGACACACCGACGTAGAATTGGCCCGTGGGTACGACCTCGCGAACCGAGCCGACCGGACCGATGGGCCAGCCGCCGCTGATCGACCTCCACGGGATCACCCGCACCTTCGGGGCGTTCACGGCCCTGCACGGGGTCACGCTGCAACTCCCGCCGGGCCGGACCGGGCTGCTCGGCCCCAACGGCGCCGGCAAATCCACCCTGCTCAAAATCCTGATGGGGCTGATCGAGCCGACGTCCGGCAGCGGCCGGGTACTCGACCAGCCGCTCGGCGGCGACCGCGACAGCGCCGCCAACTGGCGGCTGCGGCGGCTGATCGGGTTCATGCCAGAGGCTGAAGCGCTGGTGCCGGGGCTGACCGGGATCGAGTACGTCGGGCTGGCCGGCGAACTGTACGGCATGTCCCGCCGGCAGTCGCAGCGGCGGGCGCACGAGGTGCTGGGCTACCTCGGTCTTGAGGAAGCGCGTTACCGGAATGTGGAAGAATACTCCGCCGGGATGAAGCAGCGGGTGAAGCTGGCGCAGGCGCTGATCCACGACCCGCCGGTGCTGCTGCTCGACGAGCCGACCAGCGGGCTGGACCCGGCCGGGCGGGACGCGCTGTTGAACCTGGTCCGCGAACTCGGCACCGACCACGGCAAGTCGGTGATCCTCTCGACGCACCTGCTCGCACACCGCCTGCACGTCGGCGAGCAGGTGGTGATCCTGGCCGGCGGGGTGGTCCGCGGGCAGGGGACGGTCGAGGAACTCTGCGCGAGACGCGCCGACCGGTTCAAGCTGCGGGTGCAGGGCGAGGTGGCGAAGTTCCGCGACGACCTGCTCGGCGAGGGCGTGACGGTACTGGCCGACAACGGCCACGGCGAGCTGCGGGTGGCGGTCCCGGCCGGCTGGTCGAACCTGGCGTTCTTCAAGCTCGCCGGGTGCAACGATGTAGTGATCCGCGCGCTCGTCCGCGACGATGAGACACTGGAAGAGTTGTTTCTGCGGACGGTAAACGCGTAGGGGTCACGCCGGTGGCGTGACCGCTTTACTTGTTGAGAATTGATGGCCAACCCCACCGATGCCCTGCTGCGATACCGGCCCTGGCGCGGGAACCTGCGCGGGCCGCTGAACGGCTCGTGGGCGATGGCCCGCGTCGCGTTGCGGCTGATGTTCCGCCGCAAGCTGTTCTGGGCGCTGTACGGCCTCGCGGCGCTGATCTTCTTCTTCTTCTTCTACGGGCAGTACCTCGTCGTCTGGATTCAGCTCCAGACCGCCAACCAGACGGTCAGCCTCGCGGGGTTGCAGGTGCGGGCCGGCGACCTGACGCGGTTCCTCGACCGACTGGCACTGAACGGGTCGGCACACACGTTCGGCAACTTCATCTGGTTCGAGGGGTACATCGGGATGATCGTCCTGGCGCTGGCCGGGGCGGTGCTGGTCGGCAACGACTTCCACCACGGGAGCTTGCCGTTCTACCTGGCCAAGCCGATCGGCCGGTGGCACTACGTCCTGGGCAAGTGCCTCGGGGCGGCGGCGTTCGTCAACCTGCTCACGACCATCCCGGCGCTAGTACTGTTCGTCCAGGCAGGGCTGCTCTACGACTGGAAGTCGTACTACCTCGAACACGGGCGGGAGTTCCTCGGCATCCTCGGCTACGGGGCGATCCTGACCGTCACGCTGAGTCTGCTGCTGGTCGCCACCGCGGTGTGGGTGCGGCGGACGGTGCCCCTGGTGATGGTGTGGGCCGGCGTCTTCGTGCTGTGCCGGATGCTGGCGTCGTTCCTGGTGGACGGCCAGCGGCTCGACGAGCGGTGGCGGCTCATCGACCTGTGGAACGACCTGTACCTGGTCGGGCTGTGGTGCCTCGGGGCGGAGTGGGATTCGGTCCGGCCGGTCGATCAGCCGCAGCCGTGGGAGGCGGCGGTCGTCATCGGGCTGGTGTGCGCGGCGTGCCTGCTGTACCTGCGGCGGCGGATCCAGGCGGTGGAGATCGTGCAGTAGCGGTGAGCGATGAGCTGTGAGCAGTGAGCAGTGAGCAGTGAGCAGTGAGCAAGAGGAGAAGCATGAGTACGAGCGTTCGGACCAACGAGTCGGTCTCCGCCACACCTCCGCCCATCGCCAAGGCTCCGGGTTGGGCGGTTTCTGGCTCACCGCTCACCGCTCACCGCTCACCGCTTCTGCTCTTCGAGCATGTTTCGAAGTGGTACGGGCCGGTGCTGGCGCTGAACCAGGTGACGCTGGAACTCACCGGCGGCATCACCGGGCTGGTCGGGGCGAATGGGGCCGGCAAGTCCACGCTGATCCGGCTAGCCACCGGGCAGACGCGGCCGACCGTCGGGCGCGTGACCGTCGGCGGCATCGACGCCTGGGACTGGCGCGCGCGACTGCTCGTCGGGTACTGCCCGGACCACGATGCGTTTTACGAGGACATGTCCGGCCGGGAGTTCGTCCACACGATGGCCCGGCTGTGCGGCTACGACCGCCGCGAGGCGCGGCGGCGGACCGAGGCGGTGCTGGACCGCGTCGGCATGAGCGACCGCGCCGACCGCAAGCTCCGCGGGTACTCGAAGGGGATGCGGCAGCGGGTCAAGCTGGCGCAGGCGCTCTTGCACGACCCCGACCTGCTGGTACTCGACGAGCCACTGTCGGGGATCGACCCCGTCGGCCGGCAGGAGCAGCTAGAGCTGTTCCGGTCGCTGGCGGCGCAGGGGAAGTGCCTGCTCATCTCCAGCCACGAGTTGGAGGAGTTGGAGAAGCTGACCAATCACGTCGCGGTGATGGCGCGGGGCCGGATCGCGGCAGTCGGGACGTTGCAGCAGATCCGCGACCTGATGGACGACTTCCCGCTGTCGGTGCGGGTGGACGTGGACCGGCCGCGGGACCTGGCGCGGCGGCTGCTGGACGTGCCGGACGTGATCGGCTGCGACGTGGGCGGCGAGGAGGGGTCGGTGGTGGTGCGGGCGACGCACCCGCGGCGGTTCTACGAGGCGTTCGGCCGGCTGGTGGTCGAGGAGATGATCGAGGTCCGCCGGCTGGAGCCGCTCGACGACACGGCGCACGCGATATTGGGATATCTGCTGGGCGGCAGCGGGAAGACGTGACGCCCGGTTAGCCCCGAGGCGTCAGCCGAGTGCGGCCTTGAGCCGCGGAGCGGCGCCAGATGCGTAGCCAGGGGCGCAAGCCCCTGGACCGGCACGATGAACGCCCGAGCCCCGGAGGGGCGACAGAGTTCCCCACCATGCGGTTGACCACCGAAGACCTACCGGAGATCGACCCGGTTACGGCCTCCGACATCGAGCGTGTGTTGGGGAGTGAGGCATTCGGCAACTTCGTCATCCTGTATGCCTCGGACGATGCATTCATTCAAGCTACCTGTATGTGGGAGCCAGGGCCGGGGAGTAAACGGTTCGTCGAGGAGACCGGATCGGACCCGTTTCGGCTGGAGTACCGGGACGGCGATTCCGGGCGATTGTTCGCGGCGGAGGGGCGTTTGACGCTTGATCGGGTGCAGCAAGCGCTCCTGGCGTACTTGGTTGGGGAGGAGTCCTGGCGATCTTGGTTCGCCTGGGCCGAAGTGGATTACTGATCGTTCTGTCGCCCCTCCGGGGCTTGTTGTTATTCATGGCTCTCGTTCCAGGGGCTCGCGCCCCTGGCTACGCATCTGACGCCGCTCCGCGGCTCAAGACCGACCCGCACGGGCCGCACCGATGACGACGCAACTCGCCCCGCCTCCTTCGCCGCCGGGTGTTCGGCCTTCACCGCTCACCGCGTTCGCGGCGCTGGTCGTCTTCTCCTTCTGGCGGCAATGGCGTATCCGGCAGATGGGCTGGGTCGCGCTCGGCTTGCTCGCGCTGCTGACGGTCACGGTGGCGCTCATCTCCCACGGGCCGCGCGGGTGGGGTCTAGAGAACCGCTACACCTGGCGGTACCGCACCACCTACCGCGACTTCCACCAGCAGCTCGACCAACTCCAGTCGGTGCCGCTGCCGTCGAACTCCACGTCCATGCAGCTCGCCGCAACGGCCCCGTTCCGCGCCATCATGGCCGACGAGATCTACCTCGCCGACTGGGCGTTCCTCAACTTCTCCCGGTGGACCGTCTTCACCATGTACCTCGGGTTCCTGCTCCCGCTGTTCACCCTGGCGTATGCGTCCGGGGCGTTCGGGTCGGAACGCGAGGGGCGGACGCTGATCTGGCTGCACACGCGGCCGCTGCCGCGGTGGGCGGTGTACCTGGCGAAGTTCCTCGGCGTGTTGCCGTGGTGCCTGGCGGCGTCGGTCGGCGGGTTCGCGGTGCTGTGCCTGGCCGGCGGGGAGCTGGGACTGCGGGCGCTTCAGGCGTACTGGCCGGCGGCGGTCGGCGGCACGGTGGGGTTCGCGGCGTTGTTCCACCTGGTGGGGGCGGTGTTCCGTCGGCCGGCCGTGGTCGGGCTGGTGTACGCCTTCTTTTTCGAGACGCTGGTCGCTAACCTGCCGGGCAGCCTCAAGGAGCTGAGCCTGAACTTCTACACCCGGTCGCTGCTCTATAATGAAGCCACCGCGGAGGTGACGACCGTCACCCCGGGCAGCCTGGACGTGTACGCACCGGCTGGTCCGGTCACCGCCTGGACGACTCTGCTCCTGGCCACCGTGGCACTCACCTTGCTCGGCATGTACCTGGCCGGCAAGCAGGAGCCGCGGGACGAAACGTAGGCGAACGGCCGGCGTTAGCCGGCTGGTTGGCCCGCGCTCACCAGCCGGCTAACGCCGGCC
>DATLIF010000534.1:0-5172 GCA_035539575.1 Fimbriiglobus sp.
AAGACTCGACCCACCCTACAAAAGCACTACTCGATCCGCGTCAGCGTCACCGCGCGTACGTCCATCACCTGTTTGCCGGGGATGTCGGTCGCCCGCAGGGTCAATGGGCCGCGGCCCTTGTTCAACGCCACCGTCCCCAGCCGCAGCGGCTTGAAGTCCTTGACATACGATTCAGCACCCCGCGACACCCGGTCGTGCTCCTTCCCGCGAAGCGGCGGGTCGTGCACCGGAGCCACCTTCCCCGACACCGTGGCGCCGCCGAAACTCAACTCGACCGCGGAGCCGACGTCGCCTGTCGGACAGGTGTAGAGAACGTCCACCTGATACCGGCCGTCGGCCACAACCTCCACGTCCCAGGTAATGCGGTCGTCGCGGGTCGTCCAGTTGGTAAAGAACGAACAATTCGGCGCCGAGGCGCTGCGCTTGACGTTCCCGTGTGCCACCCCGTCGCGGGCCGGCAATGTCGTGGCCGGGAACTCCTTGTACCCGACCGGGAACGGCCGGTCGTCCTTCTTGAAGGTGGCGAGGTGCTCCTTCTGCCACGCCGCGACGGCCTGAGTTAGCTCGGTCGCGATGACCTTCTGCTCGCCGGAGACGTCCCGCGTCTGGCCGGGGTCGGCGGGCATGTCGTAGAGCCGCCCCTGATCGTCGAGCCGGTAGCGCTGCGTCCGCACGCTGACCCGGCCGGCCCACTTGGCGAACAGCATCCGATCCGGCCACTCCGCCGGCTTGCCGAGCAAGAGCGGGGCGAGGCTCCGCCCGTCCAGCGGCTTGTCCCCGACACGCTTGACACCAGCCAACTCGGTCAGCGTCGGCAGCAGGTCGATGGCCCCGGCGATCTGCGACACCCGCGTCCCCGGCTTGACGTGCCCCGGCCAGCGGACCAGCAGCGGCGAGCGGACGCCGCCCTCGTCGGTCGAGCCCTTGCGGCCGCGCATCCCGCCGTTCCACCGCCAGCCGTTCGGCCCGTTGTCGCTGAAATACAGAACGACGGTGTCGCTTGCGAGCTTCAACTCGTCGAGCTTCGCCAGCACCCGGCCGACGTTCCAGTCGATGTTCTCG
The DNA here is from genome assembly GCA_035539575.1 of Fimbriiglobus sp. Lineage (GTDB taxonomy): Bacteria > Planctomycetota > Planctomycetia > Gemmatales > Gemmataceae > DASSAT01. The sequence goes on from DATLIF010000534.1 coordinate 1,063, forward strand.
ACCATCGCCAGCGCGGCCCGGGTGTGGCCGAGGTCTTCCTTCTTCGTGTTGTCGGGGCGCAGCTTCAGGGTCGCGTCCTTGAAGCGATCGTAAAACCGGTCGGGGACCTGCATCGGCGAGTGCGGCGTGCAGTACGCCAGGTAGCAGAAGAACGGCCGGCCGCGGTTCGTTTCCATGAACGCGGTCGCGCGGTCAGTCAGGTTGTCGGTGATGTAGCCTTTGCCGCGAACCGGCTTGCCGTTATGGTCCAGCGGCGGGTCGAAGTACTCGCCCCAGTGGCCGGAGGTGAACCCGTAGTATTCGCCGAACCCGCGGCCGTTGGGGTGGTACGGGTACTGGGTGCCGTTGTGCCACTTGCCGAAGCAGCCGGCGGCGTACCCCGCGGCCTTGAAGGCGTCGGCAACGGTCTTCTCGTCGAGGTTCAGCCGCTCGCCGCCGGTGGAGACGTTCCAGACGCCGCCGCGGGTGTGGTAGCGGCCGGTGAGGAACTCGGCGCGCGTCGGCGAGCAGACTGGCTGCACGAAGAACCGCTCGAACAGCGCCCCGTCGCGGGCCAGCGAGTCGATGTGCGGCGTGCGCAGGTCGGTGTTGCCGTGGGCGCCGAGGTCGCCCCAGCCCTGGTCGTCCGCGAGGACCACGACGACGTTCGGCCGCCGGTCCGCGGCACAGGCGGCGGTCGCGGCAAGGAGTGCGAGGAGGGCGGCGAGGGGTCGCATGAGAACTTTCGGGTTAGCGAGCATCCGTCAGCGAACTCGGACAGCCCCACAAGGCGAGCGGGGGACATCAGTCCCCCGAGGTAGTCTCCGCGGGTTCGTCCCTCCTCGGGGGACTGACGTCCCCCGCTCGCCTTGTCGGTACTCGGTGCGGCGCATTGACCCGCAAGGTGTCCTGCTCAATCCTTCTCGCCCCACACCTTCGGCGAGACGAACCCGGCCGGCCGCGGCCGGGACTTCGGCGGCACAGCCTCCTTCGCGTAGACGTCGTACTTCGCCCGCAACTCCTTCACCTTCTCCGGGTGCTTCTCGGCCAGGTTCGTCTTCTCGTGCGGGTCTGCCTTCAGGTCGAACAGCTCGACCGGCGCCTGGACTTCCTTCTTCCTCTTGGGCGGGCCGCCGTCCGGGTCGTCACCCAGGTCGGTGTGGACGACCAGCTTCCAGTCGCCGGCCCGGATCGCGCCACTGTTCGGGGCCGCGTTGATCAGGATGCTCTCGTGCGGCGACGCTTTCCCCTCCGCGATCGTCGGCCAGGCGTCCTTGCCGTCAAGCGGCAGCTTCTGCTCGACCGTCGCGCCGGCGAGCTTCACCAGCGTCGGGTACAGGTCCACGGCATGCAGCGGCTCGGTCACCACCGACCCGGGTTTGATCTTGCCGTCCCAGGTGGCGAACGCAGCGACCCGGACGCCGCCCTCGTAGACGGTGCCCTTGCCCGCGCGGAACGGGCCGTTGTCCGTCACCCGGCCCGGCGCCGGGCCGCCGTTGTCGCTGCTGAAGACGAACAGCGTGTTGTCGCGGGCCCCGGCCTTCTCGACCGCGGCAACCACCTCGCCGACCGCCTCGTCCATCGCGGCCAGCATGCCGGCGTAGAGCTTGCGGTCCCCCTTGAGGTCGGGGTACGCGGCGGTGTACTTCTCCGGCACCTGGTGCGGACTGTGAACGGCGTTGAACGGCAGGTACAGGAAGAACGGCTTCTTGCCGGCGGTGTCGGCGACGAACTTCGCCGCGTCCTTCGCCAGCAGGTGTGTGGCGTAGCCCTCGTCGCGGCTGGCCGTGTCGTCGCGGTGCCAGTCGTGGCCGCCGTCGCGTTCGTGGGTGAAGTAGTCGATCGCCCCGTTGTAGTGGCCATACTGGTGGTCGAACCCGCGGCGGGTCGGCAGGTACTCCGGCCGGGCGTGGCCGAGGTGCCACTTGCCGACGATGGCCGTCGCGTACCCGGCGCCCTTCAGGGCCTGCGGCAGCGTCTGCTCGTCGAGCGGCAGGCCGTGCGCGGCCCACGGGCGGACGACGCCGACCTGCAGGCCGTGCCGCATCGGGTAGCGGCCGGACATCAGCGCCGCACGCGTCGGGGAACACAGCGGCTGGACGTAGAATGCGTCGAGCCGCGCCCCGGCCGCCGCGAGCTTGTCCAGGTGCGGGGTCTTGATCGCGGTGCCGCCCATGAACCCGCAGTCGTGCCGGCCGAGGTCGTCCGCGAGTATGAGCACGACGTTCGGCGGTGCGGCGGTCAACTGCGTGGCAAAGCCGAGCGTGAGAACAACCAACAGTCCAGCACGGAGCATGGCAGCAACCCCGAACACGGTGACCCGAAACCCGCGGCATTGTCCACGGCACCAGGCCGGCGGTCAAACCGGAACCGGGCGCAGGGATCGTTTAACGTCGGGGCGAACGTTATATCCGGGTCGCCCGAAATCGTGACGGTCGGCCGACCTGTCGTTGACGGGGCGGGCCGGGGCGCGTTCAAATCTTTCCGGTGAGTTTAATCACTCGGTCCTCAGTGTCGTCCATTACAGTAGTGGCTGTTGTTGCTGGTCGAACGTCATCGTAACTCGGAGGAATCGCGATGCCCTCTCCCAGGCGTGGCGGGTTTACGCTCATTGAGTTGTTGGTGGTGATCGCGATCATCGCGATCCTGATCGGGCTGTTATTGCCCGCCGTGCAGAAGGTCCGCGAGGCCGCCGCCCGCACCAAGTGCCAGAACAACCTCAAGCAACTCGGGCTGGGACTGCACAACTACCACTCGGCCTACGAGAAGTTCCCGGCCGGGTGGAAGGCCATTCGGAATCCCCCGCCGGCGAACACCATCGACACGACGCAGGGTGCGTGGTCCTGGTCCGCGGAGTTGCTGCCGTACATCGAGCAGGACAACCTGTACCGGCGGCTGAACCCGCCGGGCCGGACGTTCCGAGCCGTGTTCACGGCCGACCTGGACGCCCTGAGGACTCCGGTCTCGACGTTCATGTGCCCGTCGGACACGATGGCCCCGCTCAACGAGAACCGCCGTTTCAGCCAGATGGGGTTGGCGACGCCGACCGCGATTGCCATCTCGAACTACCCGGGTAACGGCGGCAACAACGGCGACACGGGCCTCTTCCAGGAAGACAAGCAGCTCAACATCGCGGGCGTCTCCGACGGCACGAGCAACACCCTCGCCGTCGGCGAGCGGGCCAGCCGGGTCATCACCCCCGCCAGCCCGGACGGACGCCAGTTCGCCACCCTGTGGGCCGGGATCAGCCAGGCCTCGGGAGAGACGGCCGGCGGCCAGAGCGGATGCCGGGGCTACACCTACTACCGGATGCCCGACGGCGAGACGAACACCAACCTGCGCTCCCCGCAGGACGCCTTCAGCAGCAACCACACCGGCGGGGCCAACTTCGTCCTGTGCGACGGGTCCGTCCGGTTCATCTCCTACAGCATCAACTGGACCGACGCCAGCACGTCCAACACCCCGACCGCCATGGGCACGTTCAACCGGCTCGGTCAGCGGGACGACGGCCAGGTCGTCGGCGACTACTAACCCGGCCACACCCGGAGGGGAACACCGTGCCGACGTTCCGCACCGCCGCCGTCCGCCGGGCCGTCCCGACGGCGGCGGCCGCAGTCGCCCTCCTCGCCGCCATCGGCTGCGGCAAGGAGAGCGGTCCGAGCGATTACGACAAGATGGTTCAGGATGAGCAGGCGCGGGCCAGCACGCTTGCCTCCGCCGGTGCCAAGACCCAGAAGAAGTCCTACTCGGTCGGGTCCGGCTGGGTCGTTGACATGACCGGGGTGACCGTCACCGATAACCTGCTCCGGGAGATGAAGCAGCTCGGCAACATCGCCGAGCTGGACCTGAAGAAGTCCACGGTGACGGACGCCCACCTCGCCCTGATGCACGAACTCGGCTTGCACGTCGTGCTCTTCAAGCTCGACCTGAGCAACACGGCCGTCACGGACGCCGGGCTGGAGCATCTCAACGGCAACGTCTTCCTGGGGGACTTGAACCTGACCGGGACGAAGATCACCGCGGCCGGCATCGATCGATTCAAGAAGAGCCGACTGGCAGACCCGAAGGTCCGGATCAAGAACACCAACGTCCGGCGGTAGCTGTCGGGGCTGGTCTTGTAGGGTGGGTCGG
>DATLIF010000535.1:0-15610 GCA_035539575.1 Fimbriiglobus sp.
GTGAGTCGAGAGGGGTTCCGGAACCGGCCACAGAGGCACCGGAATAGGCAGGAGAACCTCATGAATAGCACCCCGCCGCCGAGCAAGCTGGAGCAGCAACTGCGCGACATGAACGAGGCGCTGCTGGTCTCCTCGATGCACCAGCACGAGCTGACCGAGCAGGCGCAACTGGCCGAAGCCGCCAACGCCAAGCTCGCGGCCATCGTCGAGTCATCCGGCGACGCCATCATCAGCAAAGACCTCGACGGCGTCATCACCAGTTGGAACAAGGGCGCGCAGCGTCTATTCGGTTACACCGCCGACGAGGCGATCGGCAAGCCGGTGACGCTGCTGATCCCCGAGGATCATCTGGACGAGGAGCCGATGATCCTGGATCGCATCCGGCGCGGCGAATCGGTCGATCACTACGAAACCGTCCGGCGCCGCAAGAATGGAACGCTACTGGACATCTCGCTAACGGTCTCGCCGATCAGGAATGCCGCCGGGCGGGTCATCGGGGCGTCGAAGGTGGCCCGCGACATCACCGGGCAGAAGCAGGCCGAAGCGGCCCTGCGCGACAGCGAGGAGCGCTACCGCAACTTGTTCAACTCGATGGACGAAGGCTATTGCATCATCGAGATGATTTTCGACGAGCACGAAAAGCCAGTCGATTACCGCTTTTTGGAAGTGAATCCCGCTTTCGAGAAACAGTCCGGCATGCACGATGTGATCGGCAAACGGATGCTGGAGTTCGTGTCGGATATTGAAGAAACCTGGCTTGCGAATTACGGCAACGCCGCCCTGACGGGCACACCGACTCGCTTTGCCAATGAATACAAAACGCTGGACCGCTGGTTCGATGTCTATGCCTTCAAAGTTGGCGGGCGGGACAGCCGGCGGGTGGCCGTCCTTTTCACCAACATCACCGAGCGCAAGCAGGCCGAAAAACAGATGCGGGAGCAGGCGGAAGCGTTGGCCGACTTGCACCGCCGCAAGGACGAGTTCCTGGCGATGCTCTCGCACGAGCTGCGCAACCCGCTGGCCCCCATCTCCAACGCCGTGCAACTGCTCCGCCTCCAGAAGAACGAGAACGCCCTCCAGCAGCAAGCCCGAACCATCATCGAACGACAGGTGGGACAAATGACCCGCCTCATCGACGACCTGCTGGAAGTCTCCCGCATCACCACCGGGAGGATTCACCTTCACAGGGAGCGGGTCACCCTGGGCGGCATCGTGGAAAATGCGGTCGAGACGGTCCGCACGCTGATCGGCCAGCGCGGACACGTCCTCAAGGTCTCCCTGCCGCCGGAACCGATCTGGCTGGACGCTGACGCGGCCCGGCTGGAACAGGTGATGGTGAACCTGCTGAACAACGCCGCCAAGTACACCGACGAGGGCGGTCACATCTGGCTGGGCGTCACGCAGGAAGGCGACGAGGCTGTGCTGCGGGTGCGGGACACGGGCGTCGGCATCGCACCCGAACTGCTCCCCCACATCTTCGACCTGTTCACGCAGTCGGAGCGGTCGCTGGACCGCTCGCAGGGCGGGTTGGGCATCGGGCTGGCCCTGGTGCAACGGCTGGTGGAGATGCACCGGGGGACGGTGGAGGCGCACAGTTCGTTGGGGCGGGGCAGCGAGTTCGTCGTGCGCCTGCCGGTCGTGCTAACCGTCGCACCTCAGACGCTGCCGGCCGCCACCGAGGCCCGGCCGACCGGAACATCCTGTCGGGTGCTGGTGGTGGACGACAACATGGACGCCACTCAAAGCCTGGAGATGCTGCTGATAACAACCGGCCATCAGGTCCGCACGGCTTACGACGGCCCGACCGGGCTGAAAGTGGCCCTCGACTTCCGCCCGGACGTGGTGCTGCTGGACATCGGCCTGCCGGAACTCAGCGGCCATGAGGTCGCCAGACGTATCCGTCAGCAACCCACACTCAAGGACACGGTGCTGGTCGCCATGACCGGCTACGGGCAGGAGACCGACCGGCAGCGTTCGCTGGAAGCGGGGTTCGATCACCACCTGGTCAAGCCCGCCGACTTCGGCAAGGTGCAGCAAGTCTTGGCGACCGTCTCGGAGAAGAAGGCGACGTGATGACCCGGGGTCGGCGCCGTCACCCGCCCACCCGGACGTTCGCGGCGTCAGCCGGCTCCCGGGGGCGTCACTCCTGCCGCCGGCGGAAGACCGCGGCCATCAGGTTGTCCACCGGGGCGTACTGGTCGGTCAGCACCACCCCGGCGTCCTTGGCCAGCAGCCGCTCCACCTCCCCCGGCCGCAGCCGGTGGGTGAACGGTTTGGCCGGGCCGTGCCGCGCCAGCGCCTCCAGGTCCAGCGGCCGGTCAGCCGCGTAGATCACATACACCTGCTGGCCGTCCGGCGTGTACTCGTTGTGCGGTGTGAGCAACTCAACGTGCGGGAACGTCTGCTGGAGCGTCCGCACCGCCGACCGCCACAGCCGCCCGTCCTCCAGCCGGTCGATCACCGTCAGCAGATAGACGCCGTCCGGCGACAGCGCCGCGCGGACCAGGCCGTTGAACTCGCGGGTCAGCAGGTGCGCCGGCACGCTCAGGTCGTTGACCGCGTCCAGGGTAATGAGGTGGTAGCGCCCGGCCGGGGCCTTCTCGGCCAGGAACTGCCGGCCGTCCATGTTGACAGTGTCGATGCCCAGGCCTGGGTCGAGGTCCAGGTACTCGCGGGCCACCGCCGTCACACCGGGGTCGATCTCGACCACGTCCACCGCCGCGGTCGGCACCTGCGTCCGGGCGCAACGCGGGAACGTGTACCCGCCGCCGCCGATCACCAGCACCCGCTGTTCGTCCGGGTGGTCGGCGGCGACCGCCCGCAGCAGTTCCATCTGCGTCTGCTCGTGCTCGTAGTGCAGGTAGCGGGGGTCGTCGGGCTTCACCTTGGAGTGGATCAGGTAGTCCAGGACCAGCACCTTGACCCCCGGCTCGACCTCGTCGTCGTGGACGCGGATGGTGTAGTAGTTGGTCTCCCGGGTGATCCGGGTGTTCTCGGGGGTGAAGAAGGCGAACCCGACCGCGACCGCGCCGGCGACCACGCTGGCCGGGTAGAGCAGGGCCGGCCGCGCCCACACCCGCGCGGCCAGCAGCGCCGCCAGGACCGGCAGCGCCGCGGCCAGCAGCACCGTCCGGTACGAGCCGACCGTGGACACCAGCACGAACCCGGTGGCGAACGTCCCGGCGATCGCCCCGGCGGTGCTCCAGGCGTACACCCGGCCGGCCACCCGCCCGGCGTGGGCCACGTCCGGCACCGCCAGCCGAATCGCCTGAGGCGAGACGGTCCCGAGCAGGAGCATCGGAGGGAAGAACAGGACGAACGTCCAGAGCAGTACCCGCCCGGCCAGCCCGAGGGAGAGCAGCCAGCCGCCGAAGGACTCGCTGGCCCAGGCCGCCTGCGTCCCGGCGATGAAGCCGAGCAGGGAGACGGCCGCGGCCAGCGCGCCGAGGACCAGGCACCCGGCCAGCCGGTTCCGACCGGCGAGCGGGTCGGCAGACCGGGCCGCGCGGTCGGCCAGGACACCGCCCAACCAGTTGCCGGCCGCCGTCCCGGCCAGCATCACCCCGATCACCCCGGTCCAGGTGTAAAGCGATACCCCGACCACCTGCGCCAGGAGTCTGGCCGCCGCCAGCTCCAGCGTCATCGCCGCGGCGCTGGCGAGCGCGACGATCATGCACGCACGGGGAAGGGGGAGAAGCGAAGAATCGGGCAGGGGCACGGGCGCGGGGTAAGAGCGGGAGCCGCGCGGTGCTTCTCCGTCTTTCCCGTGCCCGCGCCCGTGCCCCTGCCCGTGCCCCTGCCCGATTTCTTTGCGACCCATTCCCAGCAGCGCCAGCCCCGCGGTGGCGAACAGGAGGCCCGCGGTCACGATCACGATCCCGTTCACCGTCAGGTTCGGGATCAGGTAGAACCCGGTGAGGTAGTTTCCGACCAGGCTGCCGAGGGTGCCAAGCGCGAAGACCACCCCGACGACGCGGCCGGCCTGGCGGACGTCCGGCAGCCCCAGCCGGATCGCCAGCGGGGTCAGTAGGCTGAGTACGAACCCCGGCGGAAAGCACAGCGCTGCCGCCAGCACCGGGATGCGAGCCGCCAGCGGCAGCTCGCGGTGCAGCCCGGTCGCGTCGAGGAGAGACGGGAACGCGATCGTCCACAGCGCGGTCAGCCCGCCCAGCGCGACGACGGCCGCCAGCCACCGCGGGTGCGGCCGCCGGTCGGCGAGCCGGCCGCCGGCCGCATTCCCCAGCGCAATCCCGGCCAGGAACGCGCCGATGATCGCCGTCCACGTTTCCAGCGATGACCCAACGAACGGGGCGAGCAGCCGGCCGGCGGACAATTGCAGTACGAGCAGCCCGGCGTTGGCCAGAAACACCACCGCCCCGACTCCGGCCAGACGGGGGGCGCCGACGCGCGGCAAGATGCTGACGGAGGCGACGGTCGGGGCCGACATGCGACGAACCTCGGGCGGAACGGCGATTCCCGGTAAAATACCAACTCACGGCCCGGCGTGCGCGGGCACCTGCCCCGTACACACCGGACTCTCATACCTGACTATTTGAGGCGCCACAGGCTCGCCATGACCACCCGATTCGTGATCGGTATCGACCTGGGCACCACCAACTCGGCCCTGGCCTACGCGGACACCGGCGCCGGCGGCGACCCGAACGTCCGCCCGTTCCCCGTCCCGCAGGTCGTGAATCCCGGCGCGGTCGAGGACCGGACGCTGCTTCCGTCGTTCCTGTACCTGCCCGGCACAGGCGAGCAGCCGGCCGGGGCACTGAAACTACCATGGGACACGGGCCGGGATTACTGCGTCGGCGAGTTCGCCCGCGCGTTCGGGGCCAAGGTGCCGACGCGGCTGGTGACGTCGGCCAAGTCCTGGCTGTGCCACCCCGGCGTGGACCGCAAGGCCGAGATCCTGCCGTTCCGTGCCGGCGAGAGCGACCGCCGGGTGTCGCCGTTCGACGCCTGCGTGCGTTACCTCAAGCACCTCGCCGAGGCGTGGAACCACGCGATGGCGAAGGACGTGCCCGAGCACCGTCTTGAGCAACAGGACATAGTCCTGACCGTGCCGGCGTCGTTCGACGCCGCGGCCCGGGAACTGACCGTGGAAGCGGCCCGCGCCGCCGGGTTCGAACACCTGACGCTGCTGGAGGAGCCGCAGGCCGCGTTCTACGCCTGGCTCGACAGCCACGGCGAGAAGTGGCGCAGCGAGGTGCAGGTCGGCGACCTGGTACTCGTCGCGGACGTCGGCGGTGGCACCACTGACCTGACGCTGATCGAGGTCGGCGAGGAAGCCGGCAACCTGGCGCTGACCCGGCTGGCGGTCGGCGATCACCTGCTGCTCGGCGGCGACAACATGGACCTGGCGCTGGCCCACACCGCGGCCGCGGCCCTGGCGAAGACCGGCACGAAGCTCGACGCCGGGCAGATGCAGCAACTCACTCACGCCGCCCGTGAGGCGAAGGAGCAACTCCTGGCCAACCCGAAGCTCGCGAGCGCCCCGGTGACGGTGCTGGGCAAGGGGCGGTCCGTGGTCGGCGGGTCGATCAAGTACGACCTGCCGCGCGCGGACGTGGAGAAGGTGCTGGTGGACGGCTTCTTCCCCGAGGTGCCGCGTGATGCCGAGCCGACACGGTCGCGGGTGGCCGGCTTTCAGGAGTTGGGGCTGCCCTACGTCTCCGACCCGGCGGTGACGAAGCACCTGGCGCAGTTCCTGTCGCGGCAGGCCGAGGCGCTGGCGAGCCGCGAGCGGCCCGGTGGCAAGAAGAAGAAGGGCGGCGCCGAGGCGGCGTCCTTGCCGACGGCGGTGCTGTTCAACGGCGGCGTCTTCAAGGCCGGCGTCCTGCGGGACCGGCTGGTGTCGGTGCTCAACGAGTGGGCGAAGGCGGCCAAGGCCGACAAGGTCCGCGCGTTGGCCGGGCCGGACCTGGACATGGCGGTGGCCCGCGGCGGCGCGTACTACGGGCTGGTCCGCCGCGGCAAGGGCGTCCGCATCCGCGGCGGCACCGCCCGCGCCTACTACGTCGGCGTCGAGACGGCGCAGCCGGCGGTGCCGGGGATGCCGCCGCCGCTGAAGGCGCTGTGCGTGGCCCCGTTCGGCATGGAGGAGGGTACCGAGGCGGACATCCCGCAGCAGGAGTTCGGGCTGGTGGTCGGCGAGGAGGCGGAGTTCCGGTTCCTCGGCTCGACGGTCCGCCGCGACGACCGGCCCGGCACGCTTGTCGAGGACTGGGAAGGGCAGATCGACGAACTCTCCCCCGTCCGCGCCACGCTGGAAGGGAAAGCGAATCAGGGCCGGGTGGTGCCAGTGCATCTGCACAGCAAGGTGACGGAGGTCGGCCAGCTAGAACTGTGGTGTTACAGCCGCGACGGCAAGCAGCGCTGGAAGCTGGAATTCAACGTGCGGGAGGGACGCTGATGTCAACCGATCCGAGGCCGCGGGTGGTCGAGCCGGGCGACTTCGACTTCTACGCTTGTAAGCCGCCGATCCTTGAGGGGCTGACCGAGGAGGACCACCGACGGATGCCACCCTGGGAGAAGTGGCGGCGCATCTCCATTGCATGGAATCAAGTCCGGGACATCCATCGTGCCTGGTATCTGGAGCGGCACCCGGGGGCCACCGACTTTGAAGTCTTGTGCGACTGGTATCGACACACCGGGGCTGCCGAAGTCCTCGCGAACGGCCGCAAGGACGAAGCCGAAAAGTATGCCGACCAGCCGTATGTGGTAGAACACACGCTCCTGACGGAGTGATCCAAATGGGCAGTCAACCCGATCCCTTCGCCGTTCGGATGGTGTTTCTCCGTGTAGCCCGGATGGACCGCTATCAGGGAGTCACTGGCGGCGACACGATGTCCGGCGGCGGGTCGTTTGTCGCCGACCACGGATTCGGCCATGAGATGTTCAACTACCAACCGTTCCAGGGGACCATGTACGGCTACGTCCAGCCTCCCGGCGGTCGGGGCCGGTGGGATGAGGCCAGGATCAACCTGACCCGTCTCGGTGCGACGGACAATGACTTGTCCGCGTCTGGAGTTCTCGCCGTCTGGGTGACGACCATACCCGCGGTGGGCGCATTCGTAGTGGGCTGGTACAGGAACGCCACGGTCTATCGTGACCAGCAACCCGCTCCAGCCGGTTCCGCCCGTCGACACTCTGACGTAGATTGCGGCTATTACATCACAGCGAATGGCGAGGACGCCGTTCTCCTCCCACCTGATGAGCGAACCTTCTCTGTACCGCAGTCGGTGAAGGGGGGCTTCGGCCAATCCAACATCTGGTATGCCGACGACCGTGATCTCAATCAGCAGTTCCGGCTCGACTTCTTGCAGTACCTTCAGACGCGACAGGTCCCAAGAACGACTCAGACGGAAGGCTCATCCCCACGTCGTCAGCCCGACCCGCTGATCCGACAACGGGTCGAACAGGTCGCCATCGAGCGAACGACCGCTCACTTCGTTGGCTTGGGCTACCGCGTCGATTCGTTCGAGCAGGATAACATCGGTTGGGATTTGACCGCGGCGCTGGGTAAGCGAGAACTCAAACTGGAAGTGAAGGGGCTGTCCGGCTCCCGAATTGTCGTTGAACTTACGCCAAACGAGTATACCGCGATGCAGGATCACCGAGACTCGTACCGGGTGTGCGTGGTTACGGACGCACTGACGGAACCATGCCTGGAGATATTCGCCTACTCCCTAGATTCGGGACAGTGGGAGAGTATCGGGGGACGAGTCCTCAGTGTGGAGGAAATCGTCGCGGCGCGATGCCGAGCTACCTGACCCGGGACTCAAGCAGTTCGCCCCGCTAATCGAGGGCGTACTCCCGGGCCTGCACTCACGTGATCTGCCGCATGGCGGACTCCCCTAGAACTTTCCGTCCCGCGCCTCGAACCTGGTCGGCTTGTTCAGCAGCCGACCCCCACCCGCAACCCAGTCCGCCACCCACTCGATGAGTTGGTCCGTCGGCACCCGGAGAGGGCCGAGTTCCGCCAGCGTCGCGGTCGCGTTGCTCAGGAGCGCCGTATCCGATTCAACGCCAGTGAACTGGGGCGGCTTGCCAAACAACTCGCCGAACCGCTCGCAGACCGACCGCACGCTCAGCGTCTCCGGGCCGGTCACGTTGAACGCCCGCGGCGGCGTCGAGCAGTGGTCGAACGCCCGCAGCGTCAGCGCGTTCGCGTCGCCCTGCCAGATCGTGTTGAAGTGCCCCATCGCCAGGTCCACCGGCTCGCCGGCTTGCACCTTCCGCGCCAGGTCCACCAGCACCCCGTACCGCAAGTCCACCGCGTAGTTCAGCCGGATGATCGAAACTGGGATGCCGCGCGTCCGAGAGAAGTACTCGAAGATCCGCTCCCGGCCCAGGGCGCTCATGCCGTACTCGCCGACCGGGTTCGGTGGGTCCGTCTCCCGCGAGCCGCCGGAGGACACCGGACTCAGTGGGTAGACATTGCCGGTCGAGAACGCCACAAACCGCGACCGTGGATACCGCTTGCACACGAGCGCCGGCAGGTAGCAGTTCACCGCCCAGGTGGCCGCCTCGTCGCCGGTCGCGCCGAACTTCCGCGCCGGCATGTACACGACGTTCGGGGCGTCCGGCAGCTTATCCACCTCGGACTCGTTGAGCAGGTCGCAGCGGATCGTCTCGATGCCGTGGTCGCGGAGTGGCGCGTCGTCGCCCGAGGAGAACCGCGACACGCCGATGACGCGCCGCTTCACCCCGGCGGCGTCGGACGCCCGCTTCGCCATGCGGGCGAGCGACGGCCCCATCTTCCCGGCCACTCCGAGGAACACGATGTCCCCGGGCAGACGAGCCAGCGTCTCGATCACGCCGGGCGTCGGCTCGCTAAGTCGGTCGTCCAGTTCGGCCTCGGTGCGGATCATCGCAACACCCTGATAGGAATCCTTGTAAAACTTACTCGCCCTGACCCGCCGCCGCATCAACTTGTACAAGTTACACCGATTTTCGCCCGCCCCCGGCCTCGACCGCACACCCGGCCCGGTCCCGAACTCCGTCGCGGCCCGCACGTTAAAGTCATCGCCCGCGCCGGCCGAAGCGCCTCGGCTCGTCACGGCACGGGCGCTGCGTGTAGACTTGCGACGCCCCCAGGGAAGTCGGGCGTCGTGCCCTCTTCTCGCTCCCCGGCTAGCCGAGCTCGCTTCCCGACCCGGTCCGACGGACGCCATGACGGCGGACGCCACCCAGACCGGTCGATGAGGTTGCGCTCGCGCCGGCACCGGAGGCCCAACGGAATGTCGCCTCGCCGGACCGCTCCCCTTGCGCTCGTGCTCTTGCTCCTCGCCGCCCGGCCGATCCTGGCCGGCGAACGATACTCCACCGACAACTTCGTGGTGGACGCCCCGACCAAGGAACTGGCCCAAAAGTTCGGCGAATTCGCCGAACACTACCGGAAGGAAAAGGCGCTCGACTGGCTCGGGTACGAGATGCCCCGCTGGCCGCAGAAGTGCCCGCTGCGGGTGCAGGTCACGCTCCAGCGAACCGGCGGCGCGACGACGTTCACCTTCGGGGCCGGCCCCGACCGCCGCTCTGGGGTGATGTCCCAGGAGATGCACATCTTCGGCGAGACCAAGCAACTGCTCAACAGTGTCTTGCCGCATGAGGTCACGCACACGGTGCTGGCCCATCACTTCGGCCAGGCGGTGCCGCGGTGGGCCGACGAGGGCGGGTCGGTGCTCTCCGAGAACGACGAGGAGCGATACACCCACGACGTGAAGTGCCGGGAGGTGCTCAACCAGGGCCGCGGCATCCCGCTACGGGTACTGTTCAGCCTCAAGGAGTACCCGCGGGACATGCACGTCCTGTACGCGCAAGGGTACTCGGTCAGCCAGTACCTGATTGACAAGGGCGGCCCGGACGGCAAGAAGAAGTTCCTCCAGTTCGTCGAAGCCGGGATGCGCAACGACAACCGCAACTGGGAGGAGGCCGTCCAGATGTACGGCTTCAGCTCGACCGACGAGTTGCAGGTGGCGTGGATCGACGCCCTACGGACGCCGCCGGCGCGGATCGCGGCCCGCAACCAGGACCGCAAGCCCACTGGCGACCGCGGCGACGGACGGTCGGTGGCCTCCCTGACCGGCGGCCGCGGCGTGGAGACGCGCACGTCCGCGGTGCCGGGCCTGCCGCTGCTGGAGGCGCCGGTCGTGGCCCGCGGCACGGCCCCGGAACGCGAGCCAGCCTCAAAGCCCGACCCGACACCGAAGCCGCCGATCCCGCGGCTGCTGCCGCCCGAGCCGCCGACGAAGAGGTAAGGTAGGGCCGGGCCAGAGAACGAGGCACACCCACCCAGGGCCGCGGACCGGAACCCGCGGCCCTGGTGCTTTTCACACCGCGTCGTACGTCCACGGCTTGCGCTGCTCTCGCGCCAGGTAGCCGTTCGCCTCCTTGTCGCTGATGAACTCCTCCTTCGCCGGATCCCACGTCAGCTTGCGGCCCAGCCGCAGCGCGATCACCCCCAGGTGGCACAGCGACGCCGACCGGTGGCCGACCTCCGCGTCGCAGATGGGCTGCTTGCGGGTCTTCACGCATTCGAAGAAGTTGCCCATGTGGTCGTCGCTGACGGACACCTGGCCTTCCTTCTCCGTCACCGGATCCTTGAGGATGTCGGGCCGGCTCGCCTCGATCTTGCCGCGGGTCACGTACAGCCAGCCGTCCTTGCCCTCGAACTTGACACCGTGCCCCAGCTCGCCCGGCTTCGGGTCGCGCCCCCTGGCGCCGAAGATGTTGTTCACCGTCGTGCTCTTGCAGACGTGCCGCACCGGGCTGGCGTAGTACCCGTACCCTACCTCGTACTCGCCGGGGGCCGTGTACCCGCCGGGGATCGGCTCCTTCAGCACCTTCGCCTCGATCGTCGATGGTCCCTTGTGGCCGATCGCCCACAGGGCGATGTCGTTGTGGTGTGCGCCCCAGTCGGTCATCGTCCCGCCGCTGTAGTCCAGCCAGTAGCGGAACCACAGGTGGCACCGCTCCCTCATGTAGTCGTGCGTCGGGGCCGGACCCTGCCAGGCGTCCCAGTTCAGTCCCTCGGGCACCGGCTGCGTCAGGAACGGACCACCGACCGGCCCGGCGGGCAGTATCGTCGTGACCTGCGTCAGCATGCCGAGCCGGCCGGCCCGGACCACCTGAACGGCCTGCCGGAACCGCCTGTCGCTGCGCTGCTGGCTGCCGGTCTGGAGGACGCGGCCGGTGTCCTTCACCGCCTTCACCAGCCGCTTGCCCTCGTCGATGGTCAGGGTCAGCGGCTTCTCGCTGTAGACGTCCTTGCCGGCCCGCAGCGCGGCGAGGTTCACCAGCGTGTGCCAGTGGTCCGGCGTCGCGTTGAGGACCACGTCCACGTCCTTCCGCTCGATCAGCTTGCGGAAGTCCTCGTAGGTCTTCGCGCCCTTGAACTGGCCAGCGGCCTTGGCGGCGTGGCTGGCGTCCACATCGCAGACGGCGACCACGGTCCCGAACCGGCTGGCGTTCTTGGCGTCGCCCATCCCCATGCCGCCGCAGCCGACCAGTCCGATGCGGGGTTTCTCGTCGGCGGCGCGGCCCACACCAGCGGTCAGGGTCGCGGCGGCGGTCTGAAGGAACGTCCGACGGGACAGGGAAGGTGTGGTCATCGGTAGGCTCCGGGTAGGTCGAATCAGGCTACCCGACCCGGCGACCGACCGCAAACGAAGACGGCCGGGACGACCCCGGCCGCGGTCACGACTTGTGACTTGAGACTTGCCGACTTGCGACTCGTTCAGGCCGCTTCGCTCTGGCCCTTGCGGCTCTCGAAGAGCTTGCCGGCGGGCCTGGGCATCCCGTGTGGGCCGACGGCGCCGTCCGGCCGCCCCTCCCACTGATGCGCCCGCAGCGCCTCCAGCACCCGCTCGGCCAGCGCCAGGGCGTCCCGGCCAGCCTCGCCGGTCACCCGCGGCGTCTTGTTGTGCCGCACGCAGTCGAGGAAGCTCCGCAGCTCGGACGTGAGCTGATCGCACTTGCGGTCGTTGTCGGTCTGGAGCACCTCCAGGTGCCGACCGAATACCTCGTCCTTCAGCCGCGCCTTCGCCGCCGCGTCCAGCCGGTCCACCCGCAGGCCGTGGTGGCGGACCTCGTCGCTGACCTGGACCAGGTACATCTTGCGGCTGACGAAGTCGATGCCGGCGTACCCCTCCGGCGCCCAGATCCGCATGCGGCGCTTGGGCCGGGCGGCGATCCGGCTGGCGGTGACGTGGGCGACGCACCCGTTCTCGAACTCCAGCCGGGCATTGACCATGTCCTCGTGGCCGCCGAGCACTGCGACCCCGAACGCCCGGACGTCCCGGACCGGCCCGCCGGCCAGCGCCAGGATCAGGTCCAGGTCGTGGATCATCAAATCCAGGACGGCGCCGATGTCCACCGACCGGCCGGTGTACGGCCCGTGCCGCTCGGCCTCGACGAACTTCGGGCGGATCGGCCGGCGGATCAGGTCCTCGAACGCCGGGTTGAACCGCTCGATATGGCCGACCTGCAGCGGGACGCCCGCGGCCTTCGCCAGGGCGATCAACTCGTCGGCCTCGGCGACGGTCTTGCAGACCGGCTTCTCGACCAGGACGGGGACGCCGCGGCGGAGGAACTCGGAGGCGATCTGGTGGTGGAAACTGGTGGGGGTTACGACGGAGACGGCGTCCACCTGGCCCAGGAGCGGCTCGAAGCGGTCGTAGGCATGGGTGTCGAGTCGGCGGGCAATGGCAGCGGCCTGATCGCCGTTGGAGTCGGCGACCCCGACCAACTCGACGTCGGGCAGACTGGCGAGGATGCGGGCGTGGTGCTGTCCCAGGTGCCCGACCCCGATCACCGCGATCCGCAACCGGGTCATGCCGTCCTAGCCTTCATCAAGGGCGGCGAGCCGACCGTCCGTGGTGGGCTTGCCAGGTTACAGGAGTCAGGCAGCCACGCGCCGCCGGGCGCGGGCCGGAGGGAGGGTCGGCAGCGTGACCCCCGCCTCGGTACCGGCCGACGCGGCCACCAGGGCGCGGGCCAGCTCGACGTTCAGTGAGTGCCCGGACCGGTAAGCAACGACATGGCCGACCAGGTCGAACCCGCACAGCGACAGGTCGCCGATCAGGTCCAGCACCTTGTGTCGGGCCGGCTCGTCGGCGTACCGCAGTGTGTTGTCGATCGGCCCCCGCGCCCCGAAGACCAGAAGCTGGTCGGCGGTCAGGTGCCGGCCGACACCCTGCTCGCGCAGGACAACCGCCTCTTCTTCGAGGAGGAAGGTGCGGCAGCCGGCCAGTTCCCGGGCGAACGTCTGCGGGGAGACGGCGACGGTGTGCGCCTGCCGCGGGATACGGGCGGTGGGGCCGTAGTCGAGGATGTAGCTGGCCCTCAGGGTCAGCCCGTCGGCGGCGGTCGGCGGGTGCAGGGCGATGGTCGCCCCGTTCTGCGACATCACCACCGGCTCGGCGGCGGCCCAGACCTCGCGGCGGCCCGGCTGGAGTACGACCCCGGCGGCAGAGACGGCCTCCAGGAACCCGTACGCGGACCCGTCCAGGCCCGGCGGCTCGGGGCCGTCCAGCTCGATCGTGCAGTTGTCCACCCGCAGCCCGGCGAGCGTCGAAAGGACGTGTTCAACCAGGGTGACGCCGGCCTCCGGCGGCCCGAGCGTGGTGCGGCGGTTGGTGTCCGTGACCCGGGCGACCCGGGCGGGAATCCGGGGCCGGCCTGGCAGGTCGGTCCGAACGAAGGCGACGCCGGTATCCGGGGCGGACGGGAGGAGCCGAAGGCGGACGGAATGGCCGGTCACGAACCCGACGCCGCTCACCTCGGCCGGTACGGAGAGTGTCCGCTGGTGCCTGTACCCGATCCGGAGCACGTCTCCCACCTTTCCGGCACTAAGGGCCGTACGAGTCATCTGTTGTAGCAGACCGGCCGGCGTGGGGCTACCGGCGGGTGGCTCCGGCGGGAGAAGGGCCCCCGGCCACTGGCGATACAATCGGCCGGGGGACATCCTAGCTTAACTCGCACCCTGACTCCAATCCCGGGTCAGGGTGCCGATTTTACCCAACTTTACATCTCGCTCGGCCAGGTGTAGTCCTCTCGCACCGCGAGCGGACATCCGGCCACGGAGTGACCGGACCACCGAAGCCGTTACATCCCGCCCGGCTTGGGCGGGGCGCCTGGGGTGCCGGCCGGCGGAGCACCCGGGGTCGGGGCCGGAGCGGTGGCGCCAGCCGGCTGGACCGCCGCCGGCGGCGGGAAGTTCTTGTTCAGCGTCTCGATCAACACCCCGGTCATGTCGGCCGACGGGGAGACGTGGAACGGCATGGCCGCCTGCGGCCGCATCTTCAGGTCGTAGTACAGCGGGGACTCCATCTCCTCCTTGGTGATGGCGTCCGGGTAGGCGAAGACCACGTCGAACCCGTTCTGTTCGACGATCGCCACCACCGCCCGCTGGATCTCGGTGAACAGGTTCTTGAGGTAGCCGGCCGACTCGGCGTCGAGTTGCGTGCGGACCTGCCGCTCCTTGTCCTCGAACTCGCGCTGCTTGTTGACCAGGACCTTGGCCATCTCCTCCTGCTTCTGCTTGATCGGCTCCTTCTGGATGTCTTCCTGGAGCTTGGTGATCTCGGCCCGCAGCTTGCCGAGGTCGGCGGCCGCGGTGGTCCGCTTCTGGTTCATCATGGCGGCGTAGTATTGCCACCGCTGGTAGTCCTTCATCACCTTGGCGACGTTGAACACCGCGACCTTGCCGCCGCCCGTCTTCGGGGCCGCGGCCGCCGGGGCGCCGCCCGGGGCTGGCGGGGTGCCGGGCGCCGGAGCCTGTGCCCGGGCCGACCCGCCGACGAGGACCGCCCCCCCGATTCCGAACGCCGCCAGGTAGACCATTGCACGCTTCACGGTCAGCCTCCTGTGCTCTGTTCCGCCGGCGACGGGTACTGTTCCGGGTTCCCGCCGCCGTCCCCTCACCACGCGCCCTACTCCCCCTCCCGACAGCCACGCGGCTGACGGTCGAAGGCGAGACGCCGGGCGACTAGGCACCGGGCGGACTTCCGATGTTCGCCCGGCTGTGTGGCCGGCAGTTTCTACCCGAACCCTCAGGTTGCGTCAATCCGAACGAACGGACTCAACAATCCTGCTTTTCCGGGCCGATTGTGAGGGTTACGACGATTGCTCTGTCGGCAAGGTGCCTTATGCGACGGCCCGCGATCCCACTGCTCATCGCCGGGATTCTCCTGGCGTCTGGCTGCGGCAAGAACGAGCCGTCGTCGGCCACGGTCAAGGGAGCGGTGACGTTCCAGGGGAGGCCGCTGGCCGGCGGGCTGGTGGTCTTCGCCCCGGACCGCGACCGGGGCAATACCGGCAAGCCGTGGACCGCAACCGTCGGCCCGGACGGCTGGTATCGGCTCTCGGCGGACGGTGCGTCGCAGGTGGCCGCGGGGTGGTATCGGGTGGCGATCGCCGAGGCGCCCGGCACATACGACGAGCCGGGCCGGCCGCGGTTCCCCGCGGCGCTGCGACGGCCCGACCGCGCCGGCCTCGACCGCGAGGTGCTGGCCGGCCAGGAGAATGTCTTCCACTTCGAGATCGAAGTGACGGAATAGGCAAGGTGGTGAGGTGGCGAGGTCGTGTTCGACCGTTTTCCACC
>DATLIF010000536.1:0-25585 GCA_035539575.1 Fimbriiglobus sp.
GGATGGTGATGTCGGGCTCGGTGACGGTGACCGGTCCGGCGTAGGTGCCGCCGCGCAGGACGATGTGGTCGCCGGGGTCGGCGGCGGCGATGCCGCGGGTCAGGGTGGCGAACGGGGCCGTGATGCTGCCGACCCCCGCCGTGTCGCTGCCGGTCGTCGAGACGAACACCAGCGCCGGCGTCAGACGCGACTCCAGTTCTGTTAGCGTTAGTCTGTGTCTTGGTTTTACCCTGCGAGTCGATACGTCACGCCCTGAGCGCTTCCACTGCTCCAGCATCATTGCCTCCGGATGGGAATGCCGTGATGGCATCGAGACCGGTTGGGCGAGCGCGTGTCGAGAGCGAACCCGGGCGCAGGGTTGATGCGTCTCATGGGAACTGTGCGCAGTTACCGGTCAGACAAGGGCGAAGTGAAAGAGATAACTATATCTAGATACATCGACCGAGACGGCAACTCTCAAAAGCCGAAACAAGTAAACAGCGAATAGAATACCAAGGCGATCCGTTCAATTCATAGATTCTGACGAAAATCCGATATCCGACCCAATCGCTTCGAGATCAACACTTTACGCATAAAAAACTGACTACGGCATGTCTTCGATTGCGCAACGGATTACTCAACACAGTTGGCAGTGTTGCTCTAGTTGGGAAGTAAATCGCCCAGGCGCGTGACCAAATACGAAGTGAGTAATAGAGATCCCGCATATTTTTGTGTTGTGTTTTTATCGCACCTAACGATAAAATTCAGGCTTCGTACGATACCTATGACCGGTTTGGTTTTGTCTTGAGTACTGGGATTCTGCCCGTTTGACGGCTGACTTTGGGTCAGTCGATGTGGGAGGACGCGACCAGCCGACTCACTTCGGCCGATCGACAGGTGGCGATGAGTGACTGGAGTGTCTGTGAGTTGTGGAACGCCTGCCGCTGGCCGGGCAACGGAATAAGCATTCGCAGCGGCAGGTTCTATACTCGCGTAGCCATCACCGGCCTGGTCTCTTGGGGAGCGGGATGCAGCGGTTGTGATTCGCGAAGGTACGGTTTGCTCGGGTAGTCGACCGGAACTCGTACAGAACAGACCCCGTTCACAGAACCGACAGGCACTGGCATGTGTGGGATCGCGGGCTACCACGGTCGAATGCCCGGGGGTGTGTCACCCCGGGCGGTACTCGGGCGGATGGTCGCGTCGATCCGGCACCGCGGGCCGGATGAACAGGGCTACCACATCGACGAGGGGGTCGGACTCGGCCACGCCCGGCTGAGCATCATCGACCTTTCCGGCGGCCAGCAACCCCTCTGCAACGAGGACGGCACCGTCTGGGTGACGTTCAACGGCGAGATCTTCAACTACGTCGAGTTGCAGGCGGAGTTGCGGGAGCGCGGCCACGTCTTCCGCACCAGCTCGGACACAGAGGTTATTGCGCACCTGTACGAGGAGATGGGGCCGGCGTGCGTCGAGAAGTTTAACGGGGACTTCGCGTTCGCCGTGTGGGACAAGACACGGGACCGGCTGGTTCTGGCCCGGGACCGGATGGGCGTGCGACCGGTCTACTACACCCAGACTCGTGGGGCACTCGTTTTCGGGTCGGAGGTCAAAGCCCTGCTCCAGGCGCCGGGCGTGCGGGCCGAACTCGATCCCGTCGCCATCGACCAGTGCTTCACGTTCTGGTTCCCGCTGGCGCCGCGGACGCCGTTCAAGGGGGTTCACGAACTGCCGCCGGGGCACGTCCTGGTCTCCGAGGGGGGCCGGGTCACGGTGAGCCCGTACTGGCAGCTTCGCTACCCGGACGCTGACGAGCAGCGGTCCTGGCCGGCGCGGGACGAGCGCGAGGTGGCCGAGGAGCTGCGGGCGCTTCTGGTGGATGCGACCCGCATCCGACTGCGGGCCGACGTGCCGGTCGGGGCGTATCTCAGCGGCGGGGTGGA
Organism: Fimbriiglobus sp.; assembly: GCA_035539575.1. Taxonomy (GTDB): domain Bacteria; phylum Planctomycetota; class Planctomycetia; order Gemmatales; family Gemmataceae; genus DASSAT01. Next base: position 1,923 of record DATLIF010000536.1, read on the forward strand.
TTCGTCGGCGCTGACCGCCATGATCGAGGGGTTCACCGACAGTCGGCTGCGGACGTTCTCGGTCGGGTTCGAGACGGCGGAGTTCGACGAGACGCAGTACCAGCAAGAAGTGGTGCGGGCGCTGGGGACCGAGCACGAGTCGGTGGTCTGCACCCGGGAGGACATCGGCCGGATGTTTCCGGACGTGATCCGGCACGCCGAGCGGCCGGTCATCCGGACGGCCCCTGCCCCGCTGTACCGACTGGCCAAGCTGGTTCGGGACAGCTCGTTCAAGGTGGTGCTGACGGGCGAGGGGGCGGACGAGGTCCTGGGCGGGTACGACATCTTCAAGGAGGCGAAGGTCCGGCGGTTCTGGGCGCGGCAGCCGAACTCGCCGCATCGGCCGAAGCTGCTGCGGCGGCTGTACCCATACCTGTCGGGCATCCAGGGCCAGTCGCAGTCGTACCTGGAGGCGTTCTTCCGGGTCGGGCTGGACCGGCCGGACGACCCGTTCTTCTCGCACCGGCCGCGGTGGGACGGGACCGCCAAGATCAAGGTCTTCTACTCCGGCGACCTGGCCGCGTCGCTGGCCGGGTACGACCCGGTGGAGGAGCTGCGCGGACAGCTTCCGGCCGGGTTCGATCGGTGGCACCCTCTCTCGAAAGCGCAGTACCTGGAAGCCTGCCACCTGCTGCCGGGATACATCCTGTCGTCGCAGGGAGACCGGGTCGGGATGGCGCACGCGGTCGAGGGGCGGTTCCCGTTCCTGGACCACCGGGTGGTGGAGTTCGCCACCCGCATCCCGCCGCGGCTTCGAGTGAAGGGGCTGACCGAGAAGTACGTCTTCCGCAAGAGCATGGAGGGGCTGCTGCCGCCGATGATCGCGCAGCGACCCAAGCAGCCGTACCGCGCCCCGGACAGCGAATCGTTCTTCGGCCCGACCGTCCCGGACTACGTCGAGGAGTTGCTCTCGCCTACTGCGGTCGCCCGGACGGGGTACTTCGACCCGACGTCCGTAGAGAAGCTCGTGCGGAAGTGCCGCGGACAGGCGGCCGTGTCCCTGCGCGACAACATGGCGCTGGTCGGCATCCTGTCGGTGCAACTGCTGGATCACCTGTTCGTGCGAGGCGGGGCCGAGGCCCCGACCGCGCTGGCCGAGACCGTTTGACCGGAAACCACCGAACCCTGAGGCCCAGACCCCATGCAGACGCCCAAGACTGGCGCCGACGTCGAGACGGCTGTCCGGGAGTTCATCGCGGAGAACTACCTGTTTGGAGCCGGCCCCGAGTCGATCTCCGACACGGACTCCTTCCTCGCCCAGGGGATCATCAACTCGATGGGCGTGCTGGAGCTGATCACGTTCCTGGAGAACACTTACGACATCAAGGTCGGCGACGACGAGGTCGTGCCCGACAACCTCGACTCGGTCCGGCAGGTGGCCGCGTACGTGCGGCGGAAGCTCGGTTCGCCGGGGAATAATGGGACGGGGTCAGGCCATGCGGGTTGAAAAACTGCTCGAAGCCAGCGCCGCACGCCACCCGGACAAGGTGGCGCTGGTGACGGACGAGGCCCGGGTCACGTACGCCGAACTGAACGCCACGGCCGACCGGCTAGCCGGCGCGCTGCGGCGGCGGGGCGTCGGGCGCGGCGACCGTGTCGTGGTGATGCTCGACAACTCGGTCGAGACGGTCGCGACCCTGTTCGCCACCCTCAAGGCGGGGGCGGTGTTCAGCGTGATGAACCCGACCACCAAGGGGGAGAAGCTCGCGTACGTCCTGAACAACTGCCGGGCGGCGGCGGTCGTCACCCAGGAGCGGCTGCTGCCGATGGTCGCGGGCGCGGTCGCGCAGGCACCGTCGGTCGGCGCCACGGTCGTCGCGGGGTCGGCGGCGGAGCCGGCGGTGCGCGGCGGTGTCGGTCTGCACGCCGCCCTCGACGAGGCGCCCGCGGCCCCCGCGGCACCCGTCGGCGGCGAGGGGATCGACCAGGACCTGGCGATGGTCATCTACACCTCGGGGTCCACCGGGTCCCCCAAGGGTGTGATGATGGCCCACTCGAACATCCTGTGCGCGACGCGCTCGGTCGCGCAGTACCTGGAGTTGACGCCGGACGACGTGCTGCTGTGCGTGCTGCCGCTGTCGTTCGGGTACGGGCTCAACCAGATCTTCACGAGTTGCCTGGTCGGCGGGACGGTCGTACTGGAGAAGTCGTTCGCGTACCCGGCGGCGACGCTGCAGAAGTTCGAACGGGAGCGGGTGACCGGGTTCGCACTGGTGCCGACGATCGCGGCCATCCTGCTGATGCGGAACCTGACCCCGGGTCAGTTCCCGAACCTGCGGTACATCACCAACGCCGCCGCCGCCCTGCCACCGGCGCACATCGCACGGCTGCGGGAAGTGTTCCCGTCCACCAGGCTGTACTCGATGTACGGCCAGACGGAGTGTACGCGGACGCTGTTCCTGCCGCCGGACCAACTCGACGTGCGGCCGGGGTCGATCGGCAAGGCGATCCCGAACACCGAGGCGTGGATCGTGGACGAGACCGGCCGGCGGGTCGGCCCCGGGGAGGTCGGCGAGTTGGTGGTCCGCGGCGGCCACGTCATGCGCGGGTACTGGGAGAACCCCGAGGCGACCGAGCGGGCGCTGCGGCCCGGACCGACGCCGGGGGAGCGGGTACTGCACAGCGGCGACCTGTTCCGCGCGGACGACGAGGGGTTTTTGTACTTCGTCAGCCGCAAGGACGACATCATCAAGACCCGTGGGGAGAAGGTCAGCCCCAAGGAGGTCGAGAACGTCCTGTACGACCTGCCTGGGGTGCGGGAGGCGGCGGTGATCGGTGTTCCCGACCCGATCCTGGGGCAAGCGATCCGGGCGGTGGTCGTCCTGGCCGAGGACGGGTGCCTGACTGATCGGCAGATCATCGCGCACTGCGGCCGGCACCTGGAGGACTTCATGGTCCCGCGCTCGGTCGAGTTCCGCGCGGAGCTGCCCAAGACTGACAGCGGCAAGATCCGGCGGACCGAGGTACAGGCCGAGGCACTGCGGGCGCTGGAGGCCGCGGCCCCGGCATAGCCGGGCGTCGAGCGAACCGAAACTTAACCGAAGGGTGATGGCCCATGAGTGTGACGCAGCGTGCGACCCCGACGGGGAGCCGCGGCTTCGGCCCGGACGTGCTCCGGCTCGACGATCCGGAACGGGAAGTCGCGAAGATCACCGAAGCGATCCGGGAGCAGGTGCTCGGCCGGTTGCGGCGGCGCGGGGCGGTGGTCGGGCTGTCCGGGGGGATCGACAGCAGCGTGGTCGGGGCACTGTGCGCGCGGGCGTTTGGCCCGGAGCGGGTGTTCGGGCTGTACATGCCCGAGGCGGACTCGGACCCCGATAGCCTGCGGCTGGGCCGGTCGGTGGCGGAGACGTTCGGGTTCGACAGCGTGCTGGAGGACATCGCGCCGATGCTCGCGGCGGCGGGGTGCTATCAACGGCGGGACGACTGCATCCGTCAGGTGTTCCCGGACTACGGACCGGGCTACAAGAACAAGATCGTGCTGCCGAACGCCTTGTCCGGGGCGACTTACAACGTATTCACGCTGGTGGTGGAGGCCCCGGACGGGACGCAGCGGCGGGCACGGCTGCCGCTGGCGGCGTACCTGGGGATCGTGGCCGCCACCAACATGAAGCAGCGGACCCGAAAGCAACTGGAGTACTACCACGCGGACCGGCTGAACTACGCAGTGTCCGGGACTCCGAACCGGCTGGAGTACGACCAGGGGTTCTTCGTGAAGAACGGGGACGGGGCGGCCGACTTCAAACCGATCGCGCACCTGTACAAGTCGCAGGTGTTCCAACTCGCCGAGCACCTGGGGGTGCCGGAGGCGATCCGCCAGCGGACGCCGACGACCGACACCTACTCGCTGGCACAGACGCAGGAGGAGTTCTACTTCGCCCTGCCCTACGACAAGATGGACCTGTGCCTGTACGCCCACAACCACGGGGTGAGCCCGGCGGAGGTGGCGGGGGTGGTCGGGCTGACGCCGGCGCAGGTGGAGCACGTGTGCCGGGACATCGAGGGGAAGCGGCGGACGACGCGGTACATGCACGAGCCGCCGCTGCTGGTGGAGCCGGTGGCCGAGCTGAAGGACGTGTAGCGTGAACGCGACACCAACGGCCCCGGCGGAAACCCCCGCGGCGGAACCGGTCCACGAACCCGCACCGGTGAAGCCCGCGCGGCCAGGTCTTTGGCGGCAGATCTACCGGGACTACCGCCGCTACCGGGCGGAGGGCAAGGGCCGGGCCGCCGCGCTGTTCGCGCCGGGCCTGTGGGCGACGGGCATGTACCGGGCGACCCGGTGGGCGACCCGGACGATCCGGTTCGCCCCGGCCCGCAAGCTGTTCACGGTGCCGCTCACCGTGCTGACCAAGGTGTTCGAGCTGGGCACCGGCATCACGGTGCCCTACGGCGGCGAGATCGGCGAGGGGTTTTACATCGAGAACTACGGCACGATCGTGCTGGCGTCGCGTGGCGGCATCGGGGACAACTGCACGGTCTGCCAGGGCGTGACGATCGGGCTGGCGGGGCGGAAGGATCAGCGGGAGGCCCCGGTAATCGGCAACCGGGTCTACATCGGACCCAACGCAGTGCTGGTGGGGAAACTCACGGTAGGCGACGACGCGGTGATCTGCGCCGGGGCGGTGGTGACGCGGTCGATCCCGCCGCGGGCGGTCGTTCTGGGCAACCCGGCGCGGGTCATGTCGCACGAGGGCAGCTTCGAATACATCCGCTACGACGGCATGGAGTCGGACCCGGACCGATCGGCGTCACTGACTCAGGTGAAGCACGCTACCACGGGGTGACGCGCCGGATGGTCCATCCGCAACCGTACCGTCACCACCACCCGCACCTCGCCGCCTTTACGGCTCGGTACAACATCGGGCGTCGCCCGCATGGGCGACCGTAGGCTGCCTCGACTCGACGATTGCCTGGATGCGGTCGGACATCTTGCGGGCGGTCGCGCCGAAGGTGAAGTGCTGCTGGACCCGCTGTCGCCCAGCCTCCCCGAGTCGCCGGCCCAGGTCTGGGTCTCGCAAGACCCGGAGCAGGCGTCCGGCCAGGGCGTCCACGTCGTCCGGCGGGACCAGGAACCCGGTCTCCCCGTCCAGAACCATCTCGGGCAGCGCCCAGATGTTCGTGGTGACGCACGGCAGCGAGTAGCACATCGCCTCCCGGACGACCGTCGGGAACGGGTCGAGCCGGCTCGGCAGGCAGAACACGTCCGCCTCATCGTAGGCCGCCAACAGCCGCCGGTTCTGGGCCGGGTCATCCTTGCTCAGCCGACCGAGGTTCTCGACCCCCTCTTCAACCTCCAGATGTTCGATCGGGCCAATGATTTGTAGTCGGGCGTTCGGCATCTGGGAGCGGACCCGGCGGAAGGCGGTCATGAGTACTTCCCCGCCCTTGCGGCGAAACTCCTTCCCGATGAACAGCACCGTGGGACGGTGGCCAGCAGGCCTCGTACGCGTCCGGGGCGGGATGCCAAACGGGTCGATGTTCGGACCTGCGTAGACTGTAAGGACCTGATCGGGGGGGATTGAGTAGTCCTCGATGAACGACCGCCGTACCACATCACTGAACGAGAAGATAACGGCGGCGTCACGGTACACCGCACGCCCCCGCTCGTCGTATGCCCGCGCCGCGGCATCACTCAGATGGTGGACGGTCGAATCGGGCAGGTGCTTCTGGCGGATCGACAGGGCGGTGTTCCAGTCGCAATACAGCCCGTAGGGGGTTATCCCGCTTTGGGGTGGCCGCTGGCTCGCCCCGATCTGCAGGACGAAATCGACGGGCGGCGTAACGGATGCCAGCAGTCGCTCAGCCCTTCTCGTACGGGCATCGAACCCCGCCGCCCCCCGCTTGAACTGTGCCCTCCAACGGTTCCGGTCGAATGCGAAACTCCGGGCCGCGATGACGGCTCGGGAGAGTCCCTCCAGGCGGACGTTGATCGTGACGACCGTGTGGCCGATAGCCCGCAGTTGGTCGAGCAAGCTCTTCGCGAGTCCAGAGAATGCCTTGTCGTACGTCTCGGCATCTCCCTCGCATGTCAGCGCGATGCGGGCGAACTGACTCACGGTACATCGTCTCAGTGCGTCGTGGTGCGATGGTTTAACTCGGCACGGCCTCGAGGGCGGTCCCGTCACGATTGCGGATCAGCCTCGTGAAGACCTCAGCGACCTCGTCCGCGGCCTGGTTCCAGTCCTTGAACCGCATCCGGGCCGGGTCAAGCAGTCGGCGGTCTTCCAGCGCGGCATGGATCGCGCTGGCCAGCGCTGGCGAGTCGGCCGGGGGAACCAGCCGCACCGCCGGGTCGTCGGTCAGTTCGGCGACGCCTCCGACCCGCGTCGAGACGTAAGGGGTTCCGCAGGCGAGCGACTCCCGCAGGACGTTCGGCACCCCCTCGGAATGGCTCGACAGCACCGTCAGATCGGCCGCCCGATACCAGTCGGGCAAGTCCTCGTGGGCGACCCGCCCGACGAACTGGACGTGACCAACCAGGCCGCGGCGCGCCACCTCGGCCTCCAACGACCCCCGCAGCGGGCCGTCCCCGGCCAGCAAGAGCTGAAAGTCCGTGCCGCGCTGCACGAGCAGTGAGACGGCCTCGGTCAGCACCTCCAGCCCCTTGACCGGCACCAGTGAGCCGACGAACAGGAGCAGGTTCCGGGCTTCCGGCAGCCCGAGCCGGCGTCGGGCCTCACCCCGGTCGGCGGGGTAGAACCGCGTGCGGTCGATCCCGCGGGAGTGGACGTGGATCTTCGCCGGGTCCACTCCCAGCGCGGCGATCTTGCTCTGCAAGTCGCGGCCGACCGCGAAGACGGCGTCCGCCTTCTGAAGGGATTCGGTGACCGCGTGACGTCGGCTGGCGTCGCGCGTAAGCAGCAGAACGTCCGACCCGCCGACGATGATCCCGCAGGGGACGCCCGCCAGTCGGGCCGCGCGTCCCGCCACCGCCCCGTCCGGGTGGGACCAGTAACTTAGTATGCAGTCGGGGGAGAAGGAATCGAGGGTGCGGCGGACCGTGCCGCGGACCGAAGCCCACATGAACCGGTCGTAACGGCTGCGGAGGACCTTCGGCGGGTAATAGTAGGTCGGGTGCTCCTCGGTGACGCCCGCGCTGGCCCCGGCCGGAGCCCGGACGTCTCGGCAGCCGAGCCGCTCGTGCCAGGAGGTCGGGGAGATGACGTGGACCGGGTGCGTGTCGGCCAGCGCGTTGCACAGGGAACGACAATACACGCCCCGTGTGGGGGCGTAGGACTTCGGGTAGATGCTGCTAAGAAACAGGATCCGCATGGGCGCTCGCATTCACCCGGTGGCGGTGGTCGCGACTTTTTTTTGTCGGTTTAGCCAATCAAAAGTTTCATGAAGTCCGTCCGCGACGGTCTTTTCGGGCCGCCAGCCCAGGACCGCCTTGGCCTCGGCGTTGGAGTAGCGAAGCGGGGTCCACATCGCACGGCTGCGATATCGGGTCAGGACCGCCGGGAGCTGACCGCGCGACCGCCGGTTGTACCACTCGTATAGCCCGGAGAGGACCGGCACGAGGGCACCGGGTACGGTCACGGACCGCACCCCGCCAACCGCCCGGCGGTACGCCTTCAGCAGGCCGCGGCCGGTCGGCGTCTCGTCGTCGATCACGTTGACCGCCCGGCCGACGGCGTTCGGCGCGGTGCCGGCGAGCACCACGGCACGGGCACAGTTCGCGACGTGCGTGTACGGCATCGTCTGCCGGCCGCCCATCGCGAGCACGTACTTGCCGACCACCAGCCCGACCCGGCCGCTCAGGCAGTCCCGGCCCGGCCCGTAGATGACGCCCGGCCGGATCACGGCCAGGGGCAGCCCCCGGACGCGATGGGCCTCCCAGGCGACCTGTTCCTGGACGACCTTGCTGTAGGTGTAAGCGTCCCGCAGGTGAGGCTGGGGCTCGATCGGGCACGTCTCGTCGAGGCAGTCGCCACGCCGCAGGCGGCCGGAGTCGTAAACGGCCAGGGAGCTGACCAGCACGAACCGCTCGACCCCGGCCTGCACGGCCGCGTCCAGCAGGTTCCGGCTCCCAACCACGTTGGTCAGGAACAGGACCGCGGTCGCGCCGCGCATCTCGGCCGCAAGGTGAAAGATGTGGGTGCAGCCCGCGACCGCCGCCGCGCAGGAGGCCGGGTCGCCGAGGTTCCCCTCGAAGAACTCCAGCCGCTCGGCCGAGCCGTCCGGGGCGGCGTCGCGGACCGGCCGGACCGAGCTGCCGACCCGCACGAGGCACCGGACCCGCCAGCCGTCGGCCAGCAACCCGGCCACGACACTCCGGCCGAGGAACCCGGTCCCGCCCGTCACGAGTGCGGTCATCGCACCACCTCCTGTGCGGTCGCGGGGCGGCCGTTGGCGGACGCTGCCGGCTGCCCCCCGACCGCGGCGGGTGGCTGGCCCTCACGGGCCGTCGCGAAGATGGCGTCCATGATGGCCGTGACCCGGCGAACGTCCCGCTCGGGAGTCGGCGACTCGCCGCCGTCCCGAATCGCCCGGTAGAACTGGCGGAACAGCTCGTTCATCCCGGCGAAGTAGTGGAGGTCGCTGCGGAGGAACCGCCAAGCGTTGCGGGCCGCCGACCGGGTCGCCTCGGACAGGTCGGAGAGTGGGGCAGCGATCTTGGCGAACGGCCCCGGCGCACCGACCGGCCGGTATCGGCGAATTACCCGAGCGTCCAGGTCCGCCTCCACGCACTGTTTCGTCCCGTACACCCGGGCCAGCTTCTGAACCGGCCTGGCCCGACTACTGAACAGGATCGTGGCCGAAACCTCGGCCCCCTGGAGCATCACCCGTAGCTCGGTCGGCGGGCCGGACGGCCGGTCGGGGTCGCCGAACCAGGTAGCCCACACCCGCGGTCGTTCGTCCGGCAGGAAGTCTGTGATCTTGTAGACGGCATGCGAGATGTTGTTGTGGAACAGTCCGCCGGGCAGCCGGTGCAGCCAGTGGCCCGGGTCGCTGAACATCACCCGGCCGAACGAGCCGGACAGGTCGTAGCCGAATATCGAATCGACGTGAACCGCCTGGCCGAGTTCGCCGTCCCGGAACCGCCGCCGCAACTCCAGCCAGCTCGGGTCGAACAACTGGTCGTGCCCGGCGCACACCAGTCGGCCGGCCGCCCGCGCCGCCTCGAACACCGCGTCGGCCTCGGCGGCGTCCACGGTGAACGGCTTCTCCACGTAGACGTGGGTGCCGGCCGCCAGCGCCTGCCGGGCGAGTGGGGCGTGCGAGTGGGGCGGCGTCGTGACGTGGACCACGTCCGGGTGGGACTCGGCCAGCATCTTGCCCACGTCGTCGAAGACTCCCGGCACCCCGAACCGCTCGGCCGCCTGACGGGCCAGGTCCGGGTAGCGGTCGCAGACGGCGACCACCTGCGCGGCCGGCAGCTTGCGAACCTCCTGCAAGTGCGCATCCGCGATCTGGCCGCAGCCGACGATCGCGACCCGAAGTTTACGAGGCTCATTCATCGGTGTCACACGTCCCACCACTTCACCGCGTCTTGGTACGGCTGGCCATCAGGGCGCGATACCGGGCCTCATACTCGAAGGCCATCCGCTCCAGCGAGAACCGCTCCCGAACAGCAGTTCGGCCGGCTGCCGCCAGTCGATCGGCGGCGCCGCGGTCAGATAGCAGTCGCCGCAGGGCCGCGGTCACGGCCGCCTCGTCCCCGGACGGGACCAGCAACCCCGTCTCCCCGTCCGCGACCACCTCCGGGACTCCGCCCACCGTCGTCGCGACGACCGGCAACCCGGCTGCCCACGCCTCCAGCAGCGCCAGCGGCAACCCCTCCATCCGGCTGGTCAGGGCGAACACGTCCATCGCCGGCAGGAACCGCTCCGGACTCGACTGGTAACCAGCAAAGACTGTCCGCTCGCCCAGACCGGAGTCGGCCGCGAGTCGTTCCAGGTTCGCCCGCTCCGGGCCGTCGCCGACCAACAGCACCCGAACGTCCTCGTACCCGGGGCCGAGCGCGGCCACGGCCCGTAGGAGCAGATCCTGCCGCTTGACCTCGTTGAGCCGACCGACCGTTCCGACAACCCGCGCGTCCTGCGGGATGCCGAGAGACGCCCGGACCTCCGCGCGGGATGAGGCATCGGCATACCGATCGACGTCGATCCCGTTCAGGACGGTTTCGATCTTCGATGCTGGGACGGTGCCCCACCGGCCGACCGACCGGGCCACGTCGGCGGACACGCAACAAAACTTGCTGGCGTACTGGGCGGCCAGCCGGGTGAGGACCCGGGTCCGGACCTTTCGCCACCAGCCGACGGCCTTGCCGACCTTGTCGTTGTGTTCGGTGTGGATCAGCGGGATGCCGGCCGCCCGTGCAGCAGGGCCGACCTGCCAGAGCGCCTTGGACTGATGGGTGTGGATGACGTCTGGGTTGAGTTCGGCCAGTGCGTGGACGGTCGATGCTTCGACCCGGCGCCCGCGGCCCGGCGGCAGTCCGAGTTGGACCACCGTCGCCCCGAGCGATCCAGCCTCCGAAGCCAGCGATCCGGAATGCTCGAAACAGACGACGGACACTCTCCCGCCCCGGCGGCGGGTCTCACGGATCAGGTCGAGTACGATCCGCTCCAGACCACCGACGTTCAACGAAAGGACGGCATGCACGACGTGCATCGGGGGGGCCAGTGGAGAGTCGAGTGCGGCGCTCGTCGCCCGGAGTTGGGGAAGACTCGCGAATGCACCCAGGATCGGTGAACCGCTCGCCGCCCCCGAATGGGGCGGGTAAAGGTCGCCACCGGCGGAGGCGTTCGAGTTCATTTGAAATACAACGCGACAGGAGTTCCGAACCTGCACTTCTCGATCACCCGCTGCGAGGGGTAGTTGGTCTTCGACGTGTCGATGTAGAAGACCGAGTGACCCAGGCCGATCAGTGCATTCATGCAGCCCTTGAGGCCGTACGTGGCGAGCCCCCGCGACTGGAACGCGGGAGAACTCTCGATCGGGCCGATCACCACCGCGTCCGGCTCGATCTTGTAGTACCGGCACATCCCGCGGCTGCACCATCCGGTCGATACAGGCTGCCCATCGCACGTCACCAGGTAAAGCTTCCGCTTGCCGGTCGCGATCTTGGCGATGGCCTTGAGCGCCCCGACGGCGCCGAAGCAGCGGGTTAGTAGCGGCCGCTCCCGGATGGCCTCCCGGGCCGACCCGAGGAACACGAACCGGGCGTCGGGCCGATCGGGCACGTCGAACGGCTCCGACCTCACCTGCCGATAGACAAGCTGGTACGGGATTTCGCTTGGGACCTCGAGGGTCACTTGCACGGCAACTCTCCAGTAGGCCCGGTAGCGGGCATCGGGACACCGGCCGGATCGTCCAGCACCCAGCGGACGTGGTAGGGAACGAACCCGAACTTGCGCTTGAACCGCCGCATCGTCTCGGTGGCGCCGAAGTATTTGTCGTAGCCGTAGAACGCCACGGCCGGGTGATGCTGCCGGACGTACCGGGCGATCTCGGTGATGAGCAGCGGCACGACGTTCTTGTCCAGCCAGCCCGCGTGTCCGAGGATGTGCTGGATCAGGCACACCTCGCCCGCGATCATGCACGACCCGTACGCAACCATCTTCTCGCCGTTGAAGACCCCGAAGAACGGGTAGTCGTGATACGGGTTGAGGCTCGGCGGGTCGGTGTACGGGCCGACCTTCCCCGTCAGGTACTCCGGCGGGACCGGCCGGCCCTGACGGACGTCGGTGGACCCCCGGATCTCACGGATGTCGTCGAGGTGGTCGTTCGGCTGAATCCGCCGGAACGTACACCCCTCGCGTGCCGCCTTCTTGCAATTGCGGCGGGCGGCGCCGTCTATCAGGGCGAAGTATTCCTCGAACGTGGGCGGCAGCCGGCACAGCGCGACCCCGTGGGTGAACTGGGGGAGCACGAGCAACTTCGGGTGCCGGCGGTAGGCATCCGTGTGAAACTTCCGGACCAGCCGCTGGTAGAACGGATCGTTGGAGTCCGCCGCCGAGGCCATGAGGTTGACCGTCGCGGTCGGCATTCGCCGAAACTCGCCGACATTCCGCCACAGACGGGAGAGGAACACACCCGACCTCCGTAAAGGCCGCCGCGGCCCCGGTCGGGGCGGCGGCGAACCGACGCACTCGTTGATTCAACCCCGCAACGGCGGCCGGGCCGCCAGACGCTCGCTACTCTACGTCACCGCCCGTTCCGGGGCGGTCTGGCCGACAGTGGCGGCCGGCGGTGGCCCTGTGGCCGCGGCCAGTGCCGCGACGCGGGCCGGGTCGGACTCCATCCCCCGGTATTCGATCAGGTCGAACGACCCCTCCCGGGAGAGCACCCGCCCGGGACTTCCTCCGACCACCGACCTCACCGGGATCGACTTGATCACGACGGCCCCCGCCGAGATCAGCGAATCGTCCCCGACGCTGACCGGGCCGACGATGGCCGCGCCGGGGCCGATGTAGACGCGGTCCCCGATGACCGGCACTCCGTCTTCCGGGCCGGCGGGCGGCCCGCCCCGGCGGCCGACAGTCACGCAGTGTGCGATGGTGCAGTTCCGGCCGACCACGCTACCCGGTCCGATGACAACGGTACCGAGGTGGGGCAAGTACAGCCCTGGCCCCACCCGCGCGGACGTGTCGAGCTGGACGTGGGTGAGCAACCCGACCCCGACCCCGAGCGGACCGGTTAATGGGGCGAACAGCCAACGCACGGGGCGCGGGAAGGTCTCCGCCACCCACCGGCGGAACCGATACACGAACACCGCCCACATGGCCGGGTTGTGGATGACCTCCCGGACCCGTGCGCGAGCCGTGGGGCCGCACCTCCACCAGTCCTGACGGATGTCGCTCAGCAAGTCCGCTCCCATCGGGGCTGCCGCTCTCACGGCTCGAGGCCTGTCTCGTGTCGGCCGTTGTCCACCACCGTCAGCACACAGAATGTCTTGCTCCGGCACGCTCGCGGGGCCTCAGGGGCTTGGCCTGGCCAGCCCGGCGATGAGGCGGAACGGAGCCAGGAATAGCAACTTCGTGCGTGCGAATGGCTTGGCGTCCTCATGAGGATGAGGGAGCGGCCACAGCCACAGCGACCGGATGATCCGGTGCAGCGCCGTCCCGTGCATGCCGGCGTCGCGGTATCTCAGGCCGGCCGAAAAGGCGGCCACGCTGCGGGCTCGCCGCTCGAGCCACCACCGGTCCCGCAGGGTCGGGAGGGTGAACGCGCGGTCGAGTGCCTGGAATTCGTAGTGTTCCATCTTGGCGGCCGCGCGGGACATGCTCCCGGCGTGCGGCCGATACCAGAACGTCTTGGCCTGGAGCTTCATGACTGGGAAGCGGGCCGCAAGCCGGATCCACATCTCGCGGTCCTCCGCGGACCGGAGGGACTCGTCGAAGAGCCCGACCTCTTCGAAGCACTCCCGGCGGATCACGACCCCGCAAACCCCGAACCGCGACCGGGTGACGATCGCCTCGACCGGGACCGGCTCGACCGCGGGGTCGGCCGGCGGGTCTTCCCAGCAGGGGGACTGGCCGGTGAAGTTGTCGGTGGCCAGCATCCCCACTTCGGGGTGCGCCAGCATATAGCGCATCTGCAGCTCGAACTTCCGCGGGTGGAAGATGTCGTCCGAGTCGAGCAGGCCGATGAACTCGCCTCGCGCCGCCTTGATCCCGGTGTTCCGGGCGGCCGGCAGTCCAGCGTTCGGCTGGTAGATGTACCGGATGCGGTCGCTGTACCGCGCGAGCACCTCGCGGGTGTCGTCGGTGCTTCCGTCATCGACGACCACGACTTCGAGGCTCGGGTAGGTCTGGGCCAGGACAGAATCGACCGCCTCGGTCACGAACCGGGCGTAGTTGAACGTCGGGATGACCACCGACACCAGCGGGGCCGGCGCGTCGCTGGGTGTCATGCCTGGGACTCGAATCGGGGTCGGGCGTCGGGTGGTCTGCATCGTGTCTCGACCGGGTCAGTTGACCGTCCACTCCCCACACAACACGACCGGCCCGAACTTCCGCTCGGGCAGGCGGCCGCTGCCAAAGTGGTCGGCCGGGAGCACCGTGAACCGGGCAGCCGACATGACCACGTCCCGGTAGTCTTCCATGTCCCCGAGGCGGACGTTCAGCGTGTACTCGCCCGGCATCAGGAGGATCGGCTCGAACCGGCAACAGTAGGTGCAGTCCAGGCCGCCGGTGGTGCCGAGGAGCGGGTGCGTCTCGGTGGACAGTTGGCCGACCGGGAAGGCACTCGCCGGCCGACCGTCGGCGCCGAACAACCGCAACTGCTTGAGCAACGGCGTATATCGCCGCGATCGGTTGGGGTGACTCGACAGATCCACCACTGCCTCTTGCTGAACGACCTGGACGGCGTGCGACTGGTAGGCGTCGATCACCTCGGCCGGCCGCCCCGTCTGGTGAACCTGCCCATCCTTGATCCAGATCAGCCGGTTACTCAGCTTCCCGACCATCGGCAGATCGTGACTGACCAGGATCACGGTCCGCCCGCCGTGCGCGACCTCACCCATCCGCTGGATGCACTTCTTCTGAAACCCCGCGTCGCCGACCGCCAGAACCTCATCGACGATCAGGATTTCCGGCTCCAGGTGGGCGGCGACGGCGAACGCGAGCCGCACATACATCCCACTGGAGTACCGCTTGACCGGGGTGTCCAGGAACCGCTCGACCTCGGCGAAGGCCACGATCTCGTCGAACCGCCGGTCGATCTCCTTCTGAGACATCCCGAGGATCGAGCCGTTGAGGTAGATGTTCTCCCGGCCGGTCAACTCCGGGTGAAACCCCGTCCCGACCTCGAGCAGACTGCCCACCCGGCCGTTCAACACGACCCGGCCGGTGGTGGGTTTGGTGATCCGCGAGAGGATCTTCAGGAGCGTGCTCTTCCCGGCTCCATTGTTGCCGATGATCCCCACCACCTCGCCAGGGGCCACGTCGAACGAGACGTCTTTCAGAGCCCAGAACTCCTCCGTCGTCTGGGCCGCTGACCTGCGGCCGCGCAAGCGCCGCAGGGGCGCCTGTGCGGTCTCGACAAGAGTCTCCCGCAGGGTGCGATACCCCCGCCGTTGGCCGGCGTGGGACACCTGGTAGCTCTTGCCCAGCCCCGCGACGCGGATCGCCGTCATCCCATCCCCCTGTTCGTAGCGGATATTAGACAATGTCCGCGAACCGCTCTTCCACCCTGCGGAAGTAAAGGCACCCTGCCAGGAACACCACCACCGCGATGGCCGCCGCCACCCCCAGCCGACCCCAGGGGACCGGCCCGCCGAGGACGCCGGCCCGGAATGTCTCGATAAGACTGTTCATCGGGTTCAACGCCCGTAGCAACGCGACCGCTTCACCTTCCCCCGCGGTCGGCCGCATATAGATGGCCGGCGTGGCAAACATGCCGAGCTGGATGAAGAACGGCACGACATACCGGAAGTCCCGGTACGCGACGTTCAGGGCGGCGAGGAACGCGCCCAGACCGGCCGCCGTCAGCCCGACCAGCCCGATAGCGACCGGGACCATCAGGAGCGTCCAGCCGGGGGCGATCGTGTACCCGGCCACGCTGTACCCGACCACCATGGCCGCCAGCAGGCCGCAGGCAACGACCAGATCGACGGCCGCCGCGGCCACGGTGGCAAACGGGATGGCCAGCCGGGGGAAATAGATGCGGGTGATCAGCCGCTCCGACCCCACCACGCTGTTGGCCGCGTTGGTCAAGGCGGTGGAGAAGAAGAACCACGGCAGGATGCCGGACAGGAAGAACAGCGACTGAGGGATCTCCCCGGTCGAAACCCCGGCCAGCCGGCCAAAGAAGACCATGAACACGGCCATCATCATGGCCGGCTGGAGGATGGCCCATGCCGCCCCCAAGGCGGTCTGCTTGTACCGGACCTTGACGTCCCGCCAGCACAGGAACAGGAGCAACTCGCGGTAACGCCAGAGTTCGCCGAAGTTGATGACCTGCCAGCCCTGCGGCGGCTCGATCACAGTCCGCAGCCGCGGGTCGCCCGGCAGGTCCGCTGCGTCATGCCGCGGCGCCAAATCGCCCGCGTCCGTCGAGTCGGGTGGTTTACTCAGCCCTGTACTCATCTCACCCTCTCGTGCGGTACGACCATGCCAGGCAGACATCAGTGGCTCACCAGTAGCAGCGCCTGGGTGAAGAACTTCAACCCGACCAGTCCGACGATCCCGACCACCATCAGCCTCAGCGCCATCTTGCCGTCCAGCCGGAGCCACGGTGGGGGCGTCGGCCACGCGACCCGGAGAGTCGCCGCGGCCAGCCCGATCACGAGGTACGTGGGGACGACGTAGCCGCGCGACAGCGAGAAGATCCCCCCAGCGTACCCGACCACGATCGCCGAAACGAACGGCGCAAGGCGAGTCAGGGCTTGCCCCTGCAAGGGGCCAACCCGGTACAAGCCTAGCACGGCCAGGTAGAACGCGCCGAGGAACATGGTCCCACCGGCCAACCCCGTCTCCACATAGGTGTGGACGAACGAGTTGTGGGCGGCGTAACCCTGTGCCACGTCTGGGTAGCGGCCGACGCCGATTCCCGTCAGTGGGTTCTCTGGCAGGGCGTTGAGCCCGTCAGCCCAGTGGATCAGGCGGGCGTGGGCGGTGTCGCCCCGGTCGAGGTTGACATCGGCCTGGCGGCTGCCGCCGGCCAGACTTGCCCCGAGTGGGAGCATGACCAGAGCCCCGAGAAGCGTCTTCTTCCACCCGAAGTAACTGTAAGACCAGAACATTACTGCTACGATGAGACCGAGCATGCCGCCGCGGGACTTCGTCAGGATCAACGCATACCCGAACACCCCGATCGGGGCCAGCCACAAGGCCGCCCGGACCAGGCCGCCGGCCGTCGTGGCCCGATACAAGGCGCAGATCGAACCGGTGACCAGGATCAGGCAGAGGTCGTTCGGGTCGTTGTAGATGCCGCTCGCCCGCAACTGCGGGATGACGATCCGGTTCCCCGTCTCGGGGTCATAGTCCCAACGAGCCAGCGTGGACAGCGCGGATACGTTGATCACGTGGTGATACTGAAGCAGCGCGAGGGACGAGAGCACTGCCACGATCCCGACGATCCAACCGAGGAAGTCGCGCAACCGCCCCGGGGTGTCGAGGACGGCCACGAGCAACAGGTAGTACAGGACGACCTTGCCAAATTCCCCTGCGAAGTCCACCGCCGCGCCGACGTTCCCGGTGGCGAGTTGGGACAGGGCCGAGGCCAGAAAGAGCCCGATGATGCACGCGTTGATCGGCCGGTCGATCAACGCGGTCGGGTGGAGTAAGGCGGCGACCCGCTGGCCTGTCGTCAGAAGGCAGAGGCAGATGACGATCAGGTACAGGCGCAGCCCCGCAATCTCCGGCAGGAGTTCCTCCGGCCTGACGAGCAGGATGACGTTGAGCAGTACGAAGAAGTAATAGCCCATCGATGGTGGGAAGGTTTCGCCCGGGACGCCAGTCCAGGCAGTACGGGGGCAACACCCCTACAGAAGTTTCGGGCCCGCCCGGAGCCGGCTCCGGGCGGGCGCCTCTCAGATGGATCGCGGCTCCGCACTACCGGATGGACTCATCCTCAACGGGCAAGGCCAGTAGTCCGCGGATCCACGTTGGCGGGACCTTGAAGACATGCAGCCAGGTGCCCAGGAGGATCCGCGCGTCCAGCCAGACGCTCCGGTTGAGAACGTAAATCTGATCGACCGATAGTTTCCGCCGGACGCTGTCCATATTAGTGTCCGGCGGCAGGAGGATCTGGGCCAGACCGGTGACGCCCGGCTTGACCGTTGTCCGGTCGTGATACCCCGAGATCGCGTCGGCCAGCTTGTCCGCGATCTCGGGCCGTTCCGGGCGGGGGCCGACCAGGCTCATCTCCCCGCGCAGGACGTTCCAGAGCTGGGGCAGTTCGTCGAGGTGCGTGGCCCGGAGGAACCGTCCGAGGGGGGTGATCCGGGCGTCGCCCTTCGAGGCCCACTTGATGCCCGACTTCAGCTCGCAGTTGTGGTACATGGTCCGGAGTTTGTAGATCTGGTAGCGCCGCCCGCCGCGGCCGAGCCGGGTCTGACTGTAAATGGCCGGACCGGACGAGGTCAGTCGGACGAGTAGCGCAGCCGCGGCGATAACCGGGGCCGTCGCCACTAGTAGAATTACTCCGAGCCCGAAGTCCAGTAGGTCCTTGACGCGCTCGTAGATTCGGCGCGACGACGATTCGCAAACCAGTCCAGCGGGGCCGGCATCGACGAGAAAGGCTTCAGTCGTGCTGTCCATTTCAGTACCCTGGGCGTTGGGTGGTGTCGATCCTGGTCGTTTTCGTATGACTGCGGATTTCATGTTGTGCCACCCGTTTCTGTTACCGGTGGTGGCACGATGGCGCGGTCCAACTCGGGGAACAACCGGTCCGCGAAGTCACCCCACAATTCCGTGCTGGTCTTGCCTGGTGGGGGCGAGTCGGTCACGAGGTACATCTTGTAGAGTGTCGGCCGTAGCGCGAACTTCATCCGCACGGTCCGGTGCTCGGGCGCCTCCCACCCGTCCCCGGCGTTCCACCCCCAGAAGACGCACTCGCGCGACTGGACGGCGGCGCCCGGCTTCACGAAGGTGGCGTTCCAGAACCGGGCGCCAGCCGGACCTACGTCCACCGAAGTCTGGTCGTTGCTCTGCTCGTAGCCGGCCCCCTGGAAGCAGACGTCCGGGGTATGGACAGCGATCGGCCCTGGCTTCCCGGCGACCAGCAGCACCGTGATCGTCCGGCCGGTCCGGGTGTCGCGGTATTCGCGGGACAGGTGGGCCCGGATACCGGCCCGGTCGAGGGCCTCCTGGTCTGAGGGGGCCGGCCGGCTGACCCAGGTCCCGAGTGAGGTCGGGACGGCGTCCATGCGGGCCTGGATCGGACCGAAGTCCGCGGGAGACGCCCAGCGGTTGGTGTACAGGCCTGCGGCGACGCCCGAGGCGATCAGGAGCAGGCAACAGAGGCTGGCAGGGAGGTACTTCATCTGGTGTGGCTCGTTATCGGTAGCTGTCCGCGTGGGCTGCGGACCGCTACCGGATGTCGGTTACCTCCGCTACCGGTGCCTCGTTCTCGCTCGGGCGGTAAGGGTACTGGGCGTACCTCCGGACCGGGCCACCGTTGACCACGACCCCGAGGACCCGTGCACCGATCAGGGCGAGTTGGGCCAGCGCGTCCCGGATCGCGTTCACCTCGCTCACGTCCTGCCGCACCGCCAGCACCACCCCGTCCACCGCCCGGGCCATGAGCAGGGCGTCTGTCACCGGCAGCAGCGGGGAGGAGTCGATCAGGACGTAGTCGTACTCGACGGTCATCCGCCGGATCAAGTCCGGCCACAGGGACGGTCCCGCCAACGCCTGGGACGCCGCTTCGGACCAGGAGCCGCCGGTGATGACGGTGAGGTCGGGCGTGTCGGTCGGACGACAGATCGAGGCGAGGTCGGCCTTCCCGGTCAGGTACTCGCACAACCCCGGGCCGCGTGTCAGACCCAGACTGTCGTGGGTGTTCGGCCGCCGCAGGTCGCCGTCGATGAGCAGGGTGCGGTTGCCGGCCTGCGCCAGGCTACGGGAGAGCAGCAGCGACAGGGACGTTTTCCCCTCACCACTGACGGCACTGCCGACGAGAATCGTCCGGGCCTGCTGGAGGTTTTGCGACACCCCGTACTGGAGCATCGTGCGGGTGCCGCACACCGCTTCCATGGCGGCCATTTGCCAGTCCGAAGCGACGGCAGGCTGTCCCGAGGTGATCGCACGCGGTCCATCCCGGAATGCTGGCACTACACCCAGCACCGAGAGCCGGAACTGGCTGGTCAGTTGGTGGGTGGTAAGAACCTTTGGGTTCCGGCGGTCGAGCAGGACCAGCCCAGCCAGCCCGCCTCCCAGTACCATCAGCCCGGCCAGCCCAGTGAACATCAGGCGCTTCGGCCCGCCGGCCCCCGGGATGACGTCATGCTCGAGCTTAGTGACCCGGTCCGGATCGCCAGCCTCCAGGCGGAGGCTCTCTAACCTCGACTGGATCTGGGTGAGGCGTCCCTGGTCACGGGACAGGATCCGGGTCAAACCGTCCACGTCGTCCACGCCGGCGACTTCCTGCTGGTATTTGAGTGTCAGATTATTTAGTTCCTCTTCCAGCTCGGTTATGAGGCTCTCTTTTTGTGAAATGCTGTTCTGCAGCCTACCCTTTTGGACCGCCAGGGCCTGCTCGTTGGTCCGCCGGAGGTTGTCCTCGATCTCCTTACGGGTTTGTGCCTCGACATTTTCACAAGCAGTTTGCGCCGTCTTGAGTTGGGTCTCTAGGGCCTCCAGGTCAGGCGACTTCCGTCCCGGGGCCAGCCGCTTACGCATCTCCTCGATATCCGTGCGCAGACGATCCCGCTGCTGCCGGAGTGTCTGATACGACTGGTTCGAGGCGAGCGCCTGGGCTAGAGCGGTAGACGTCGCCTGCGGGTCGATCGCGCCGGGGGTACTTCCGAGGACTGCAAGTTCGGCTTGAAGCTCCCGAAGAATGCCCTGTGCCTCGAGCTTCCGTCGGCTCAGGTCGGCCTTGAACTCTCGTCTACCGTCCAGCGGATCGATGCCGTTTTGCCCCGGCCGCCGCTGCAGCCGTTTGGTGATCTCGCTCGTGGTATCGCGGATCTCTTTCGCGAGCGGTTCTTCGAGATCTTCGAGCTTCTTGATCCGTGCCCGCAGATCGTTTTTTCGGTTTTCCACCACGCGAGCGAGGTAGGACGTGCTGAGGGCGTCCATGATCGTCCGCAGTTCCCCCGGATCGTTGCCGAGCATCGAGACCCTCATGAAATCCGGTCCGGTCCGGAAGTCCACCACCAGCGCCTTATCCAGAGTGGCGATCTTGTCGCCGGAGCCCAGCGACTTCAGAGTCCCCTCCTTCGCCTCGGACTTACTCAGGGTGTCGTTGAGCACCAGCCGGCTCTTGACTATCGCGGCTTGCTCCTGCCGGAACAACTGGACGTCGTCCCGCGACACCGGCTGATCGCCGATGGGGTTCGGCTCAGCGGAGTTAAGCTGGAAGAGGACGTATCCGGTCATCTTGGGGTCCGGGAAGAGGACCCACGCGGCGGCGGCGGCGCAGACGGCAGCGACCACGGCCGCTGCCACTAACAGCAGGTAACGCCGCAAACCGGACAGAATCGTTGCTACCCCAACAGCCTGCTGGGCGGCCTTGGGGTCCATACTTTCGGTCGGCTTCGCGATAGCTTCTGTGGGCGTCATAGTCCCTCGCTAGTACCGGCCAAACGTTGATATCCCGAGGGCACCGCGGCCCCCGGTAGACCTGTGCGTCTCCGTTGGAACGATGATGCGGTGGGTCGCCCACAACAGGGCGAAAAACATGGCCACCCCGACCGGCATCATCAGCCACCCCGCCACGTCGTGGAAGACCCACCGGGCCCACTCGTCCTGCGACCGGCTGTACAGGAACCCGGTCGCTGTGATCCGCACCACGTTCACGGCGATCGCCACCGGAATCGTGCTGAGGACGACGAGCACGCGGCCCCAGACCGGCTCCCGGTGGAGTACCAACGCCACCCCCGTCGAGAGGGCGAAGAACGTGACCAGCATCCCCAGTCCGCTACACGCCTCGACCACCCCGATCCGCACGTCGTTGCTCAGCAGGATGACGTTCCCCTCGGCAACCGCCGGTACACCGGCCGTCACCAGCAGATACGTACTTGCCTGGGTGGCGATCCGCTGAAGTCCGGCGCTCATTGCTGTCTGGATCGCGAACGGCAGCGGGATCATGAAGCCCAGGAACAGGATCGCCGGATAGGCCCAGCGGAGCCCGGTCCATCCGGCCACGGCGACGGTCACGCCCGCCAGACACACAGGCAGAGCGATCGCTTCAAACCAGTTGACGAAGAAGAGTACACCCGCCGTCCGCAGCACGAGTCCCAGCGCCAAAATGGCAACCCCGTACCATCGACCATTGTTACTACCCGCTGCCAGCAGCGAGCGGCGGCTCCACAGCAAGTAGCCGCTGAACAACGGGACAATGAAGCCGTGGGAATACTGCGGGTCCGTCCGCCACCGGCTCGCCATGTCCATCAAGCTCGGCCAGAATGACCAGACGACAGCGCCAAGAAGCACAGCGGTCAACACGACGCCGCCGGGCGACCAGCGTCCAGCTTCGGCCATGGCCGAAGATTTATCGTTCTTGGCACACTTCATGGGTGCCGTCTTTGACTCGTTGTGGGCTGCAAACATTTCCTGAATTTCAAGTTTTCACAGTGAGAACTTCGGATCTCAATCCCCGCTAAACGTAGAACTACGCCTCCGCGCAAGTGCATAGCCTCAATACTGAAACCAATGAGAAACCAGTCGAAGTCGGGAAGACTGTCAGAAGTGTACTGATCGGAGGATCGAATTCAAGACTATTCGTGATTTTTCATGGCATACCCAAAATTGGCGTGCCCTGGTTCGGGCTTAGTTCGTGTCACATTCACTACTCAAGCCAGATCCTACGCACGAAAAACGTCCTGATCTCGCTCGGACTCTCATTAAAGAAACGCAAACGCTTGACCTCGGACAGATCCATCGGGACCGGCCTGGCCCTGGCTCTGACTTCCTCCAGGTCCAACCGGACTATGTGTTCCCCTTCTGGGAAAGTCCGGACTACCTGGAAGTTGGTGGTATGCCCCCACTGGAGTGGCCCGCCGCGGACGGATAGTGCCAGTTCCAGCGGCCCGTGCGGCACCCACAACGAGTAGCACAGCCATCGATACCCGCGGAAGTCTCGGACGACCGGCCAGAGGTTCGCTTCCGAGAACTCCACCGACCCCGGAAGGAGTTCCAATCGACCTGCCAATGAACCACCTCCCTGGGGATCATCCACGAGGGTGATCGTGGCCTGCTTACAGTCCCACCGCCTCAACTCCCGTTCGGAGTCGAACGCCGCCAGGACCGGGAAAGCCCTATTGCCCTCGACCGCGTCGATAAAGTACGGCGCGAGTTCAACCACCGGCCAGGCCACGAATCCGATCGCCGCCACGACGTATGCCGCGGCCCGGATCGGCTTTCGCCGTTGCTCCCAGGACAGGAGTCCGGCACCGGCAGCCAATGCACCGAACATCCCACGTAAGAAGTCGTGCCATCCGCCCGCGCGACCGACGACCTCCTGGGCGACCTCCGCGAGACCGGCGAGCGCGATAACGGTCCCGACCGACCACCCGATCGGTAGTCCGAGTATTATTCGAAGGGCTATGACGAGTCCGGCGAAGAGGGGGACGTGAGCCAGGTCGAGCAACCGACCGTGCCACGACTCCTGCCACCCGGATGGCAGTGGAACGAGTAGCAGTGCGGCTGCCGACCCGAGGACCAGGATTGCGGCCCGGAGCCGGCGTGACCAAGTGCCGTTCGGACTCATATCGGTCGGCCCGGCAGACCACTGGAAGGGACCGGGACGACTTCGATGCCCGCGCATCCCGTCCGGGGTCGGGATCTATCGAGGTCCGAACGGATCGGACCACATGATCTGAGTCCAGCGGAGAGGGAGGGATTCGAACCCTCGGAACGGTTACCCGTTCACCGGTTTTCGAGACCGGCCCAATCGACCACTCTGGCACCTCTCCGTTTGCTTGAATTCCTAGGGCGTTATCGCCGCCCCAGGAGTCTACTCCTGCCTCCGCTTACTACCGTTTGTCCTACCAGCCCCTGGCA
>DATLIF010000537.1:0-7494 GCA_035539575.1 Fimbriiglobus sp.
GTCCGGGGCTACGGCACGTCGGGGGTCTCGATTCCCTCGCGTGTTCCCGGTGTGGGCGGTCACCCTTCGGGGGTCGAGCCATCGCCTTGAGTAGACGGTCCGGCGGAACGGAGAGGTTTCTGGGGCGTCGCCCGCTGGTGGAGCGACAGTCGGTTGTCGTTGACTCGACGACCGGCGGACCCCGTAGAGCTGTTTGGCACGGCCTCGGTTGTGACAGCGTGCTGTCGCGGTCGGGAGCTGTGATGCCGACGATGGAACCATCCCGGTGCGGCCAGGTGATGCCAGGGGCACACCTGCGGTGTGCGAGAGCGAGGCGATGGGGCCGGGAATGGCGTCAGGACGGGCGGTTAGCCTGCCCCGGGGTTTTCGTTTTCCATCAAGTCGGTGGGCCATGAGAGCGGTTCGGCCGGCGTGGTGCCCGTGGCCCGCCCCGGCTGTTCCGGCCTGATTCGACAGCGGAAAGGCGGCCTGGCCGCCAGCCAAATCACTCTTCGTCCAGCCGGTAGGCCGACCCGTCGCTGAGTTTCTCCACACGATCGAACTCGCTCACAGCGTGCTGCCTGAGGAGCTTTTTGTCCCCTGACTTCAACTTGATGCGGGGCAGGTTGGCGTCGAGCCAAGCGAGGTATTGGCCTCGCCATTCCTGGATATCCTCCGTATGGCAGTGAAAGCCGTGGTCGGGGAACGCTTCCACGATCGCCCGGATACAAAGCAGCGCACCTAGAACTGGGCGCTCCAGGCATCGATCGCTCTGGGAGGCCGTGAGGTCATCGCGAATGCGGCGTTGCAGGGCGACCAGCGTCTCACCCAGCACGAAGCTGGCCGCATCGGTGTGGAGTGGGTCCGGTCCGTGAATCGCCATCAGTCATCTCCGACCTTCCGCCGATCGGTATGTCACAGACCGCGAACTCCGCGCGGCCGAACCACTGATTATGCGGACCCGCATATCCCGGCCCGCCGGTCAGCATCTCTCAGACCGATCGCCCGATCCAAGGCCGCAAGCCCCGAACCGCGTGACACTTTTGACGACCGTCGGATCGGTGGCGTGTGAATATGCCGACCGCCTGGATCAGCATATTCAGGGACGGGTCAGCTGACTGCCGGTATGGCAGCGGCCTTGAGGGCGTCCCCCTTCTGGTCGAGGTGTCTGTAATGTTTGGCGATCGTGGTCGGCTAGTTGCGGACTATCTCGGCCACGATGTTGGCGGTCATCCCCTTGGCCAAGCACTCGGTTATGTAGGTATGCTGCCAAGCATGGTGTGCCTACCGGAGCTTACACCCATCTCCCACCTGATGCACCCTTCGCTGCACCCTAACCCGTGCGAAAGGTGTGAAACCATAGGGTAGATGCAAACTATGGTAAACTCTAAGTCGATACGGGTGCAGGATTTCCGGAAAAGCCATGGAAAAGCCCCTCTCCGGTGGAGGATGGTGGGCATGTCGGGGCCGGGTGGGCAGGGGAGCGGACCCGGCTATCCTAGATCGGGACCGGTCAGCGACCAACCCCGGGGGGATCGTGGCTCAGGACGTGTTGACAGAGGTGGGACGGCTTTCGATCTCCGGGGCCGTCGTCGCGGCGGGCGCGATCCCGGTTGGGATCGTGGCGACGGCCCTGGTCGCCCGATCCGGTCGCCGACTCCTGCCGAGCTGGACGGTGCCGGCCGCGCCGAAGGTCGGGGGCGAGCTACCGACCTCCGCGGCCGACATTGGATACACCCTGCTAGTGATGTTCCTGTTCGTGGCCTACCCAGTGTTCGTCGGGGCCGGCAGCGGGTTCCTCTCGGCGTTCGGTCTGTTTGACCATCCACCCGCACCGGACGCCCCCGACGGCGATCCGTTGGCCCCGCTACGGGCGGCGTCGGGGACGGTCGTCGCGGCTCCTGTACTAGTTGCGGTCTGGCTCTGGCTCCGGCATCGCGCTGCGGGCGGGGCGTTGCCGTGGACCGAGTCCGAACTGGCCCGGCAGGTGGCACTCGGGGTTGCGGCCTGGGTCGCGGTCACGCCGGTGGTGTTCGCGGTCCACGTTCTGACCACCTGGGCCGCGGAGCAGATCGGGTCCGGCACGGACGAACACCCCTTCAGCCGCCTGACTTCGGGGCTGTCCCCGGCGGAGCAGGTGTTGTTCGGACTGATCGCCTGCTACTTCACGCCGCTGGCCGAGGAAGTGCTGTTCCGCGGGCTGTTCATCGGCTGGACTGGCGGCAGGTGGTATCGTTCGTGGGTGATCCTGGGGCTGGCCGCGATTCCCGCCGTCTCGGCTGGCATCGGACCGGACGGCAAGACCGGTCCGATCGTGTTTCTGGGCGTGCTAACAGTCGGGCTGTACGCGATTCAGCGTCTCGGGTCGGCTCGTCCGTGGTTCCCGGCCCGGACGGTCGTCTCGGTCTACGCGACAGCGGCCCTCTTCGCGCTGGCCCACTCTCGAGTCTGGCCGTCGCCGGTGCCGCTGTTCGTTCTGGGGCTCGCGCTGGGGTATCTGGCCACCCGGACGAACCGGATCGCCGCCTGCGTTGTACTGCACGGTCTGTTCAATGCGGTGTCGTACGTTTACGTCCTACGCGGCGGGTCGGGATGACAGGGCCGGCTCCGATGCGGTCGGCGCGAGGACGTGACGGTAGACGGCGATCGTCTCCTGCGCCACCCGCTCCCAGGTGAACGTGGCCGCGTGGGCGATCCCGCCGCGGCGAAGCCCGTCCCGGTATTCGGCGTCGGTCGCCAGCCGCAGCAGCGCGGCCCGCCAGCCGGGCAAGTCTTCCGGTTCGATGAACGCGGCGTGTGGACCGCACACCTCGCGCACCGCCTCCGCAGTGGACGCGAGCACCGCCCCGCCACAGGCCATCATTTCCAGCGGCGGAATCCCGAAGCCCTCGTAGTGCGACGGGTACACAAGTCCAACCGCCCCGGTGTACAGGGCCGGCAAGTCAGCGTCGGCGACGTAGCCGAGGTGGCGGACGCCCCGATCGCGTCCGACGCCCTCGTAGTACTTCCGGTCCGCCTCCGACTTCCAGCCCCACGGCCCGGCGAGAACCAGCGGGCAGGCGTCCCGCACCACGTCTGGCAGGTCGGCGAACGCCCGCATTGCGGTGCCGATGTTCTTCCGCGGCTCGATCGTCCCGACGCACAGGAAGTACCGTTGCGGCAGCCCCAGCCGCACCCGGACCGCATCCACCTCCGCGGCGGGGAGTGGACGGAACGCCGGGCCGACCCCGTTGGGCACTGCTGTCACCCGGTCGGCGGGGACGCCGAGTTCGGCGATCGTCTCTTGCCGGACCGCCTCCGACACGACAATGACGTGGGCCGCCTGACCCAGTCCGAAGGTAAACCGCTTCTCGTGCATGCGGACCCGGTCCGCGGGGTGCCACTCGGGATACCGGATCACCGACAGGTCATGCACGGTGACGACCGTAGGTAGACCGGACGGGAAGGGGACGAAGTTCGGCTCGTGGTACAGGTCGAACGGGTACGCGCGGGTGTACGCACGGAAGTGGAACCGGCTCGCCGCCTTGGCAGTCGCCTTGAGGAGCGCGAGGCTACGACTCTTCAGGCCGGAGGTTTGTCGCCTGGATGCACCAGTGCCGGCGACCGGCGGGCGGTTCAGGCGACGCACCACCCCGGCCAGCCGGCGGCCGGGGTAGAGCGTGTACTCGTCGTCCGGGAACGACGCGGTCAGCGCCGCGGCGAGGTTGGCGACATGGTGGCCTACCCCGGTCTTCGGCTTGAGCGCGGCCAGCCCGTTAATCACCACCCGCATCCGTCCGCCCCCGCCAGCTTCGGGTCAGGTAACGCTCCGTCAGCACCGCCGGAAACCACCAGAGGTACGACGCAACAGCCCTCACCACGGCCCACGCAACGGGCCACGGCCGGCGGCCGGTCGCCGCCCGCAGCACCGCCTGCATCGCCTTGGCGAGCAGGCTGGCGCCACTCCAGACGGCCAGGAATGGGTCGGCACAGCGCAAGGCCGTCAGTGCCCGGTTCCGCTCGACGTGGAACCAGAACAACGGCGAGCCATCCCCGGCAGCGGCCCCGTGAACGTGCCGGACCAGTGAGCGCGGGGCGTACACGCAGCCTTCACCGCGAAGCTGCGCCCGCCAGCCGGCGTCGAGGTCCTCGTAATAGACGAAGTACCGCGAGTCAAAAACCGACTGTCCGGGCGGCGGTGCCGGGATCGCCACCGCGGCGCCACAGGCGGCGAAGACCGGCCCGCCCGCCTCGAACTGCCCGATGTCGCTCTGCCGGAACCCGTGATCCGCCCCGCGGCCGTCCCGGAGCAAAACCAGGCCGGCGCTGTTGATCGTCCGCGGGTCGTGGGCGAAGACCAACTTCGAGGCGACCGCCCGGCCGGGGTTTTCGTCGGCGGCCCGGAGCAACTCTTCGAGCCAGTAAGGGTCTGGGATCGTGTCGTTGTTGAGCAGGACCAGCAACCGGCCGCGGGCGTGCCGCGCGGCGACGTTGTTCCCCTCGGCGAATCCGGTGTTCCGGTCGAGGGGCAGTAGCCGGACCCACGGGAACCGCTCGCGAACAAGGTCGGCAGACCCGTCGGCGGAGGCGTTGTCCACGACCACGACCTCGAACCGATCACGAGGGATGGACTGCCGCTCCAGGGCAATCAGGCAGGCGGGGAGGTGCTTCGCCCCGTTGTAGTTGACGACCAGGACGCTCGCCAACTGCTCGCCCACGACCCACCCCGGGGCGGCGGTCACGCCGCGGACTTGAGTTCGGCGGCCGGGCCGTCGCCGTCCACCCCGCCGCCGACGTGCGGGGCCGCCTGCGGCGCGTTGACGCTCGCCTTGTACGCCGCCACCACATCGTCCGGCTTGCCGTCCATCATGACGGAGCCGTGCTGGAGCCAGATCGCCCGGTTGCAGATCTGCTCCAGGGTCGGGATCTCGTGCGTCACCAGTACCATCAGCCGGGCGGACGCCATCATCTCGCGCATCCGCTGCTTGGCCTTGATCTGAAACGCCAGGTCCCCCGCCCCGAGCACCTCGTCGATCAGGAGTACCTCCGGCTCGACCGCCGTCGAGATCGAGAACGCCAGCCGGACCAGCATGCCGCTGGAGTAGTACCGGACCGGGATGTTCAGGAAGTCGCCCAGCTCGCTGAACTCGGCGATCGCGCTCATCTTCTTCTTGACCGTCCGGGGCGTCTCGCCGAGCAGGTACGACCGGTAGCGGATGTTGTCCCACCCGCTAGCGTCATGCTCGAACCCCAGGGCGATGTCGAACAGCGAGCAGATCTTCCCCTGGACGTCCCGCGTTCCGGCGGTCGGCGGGTAGACGCCGGCCAGCAGCTTCAACAGCGTGCTCTTGCCGGCCCCGTTGTGCCCGATCACGCCGATCCGGTCGCCGTCGCCTGCGGACAGGTTCAGGTGGCTGAGGGCGTGGACGGCGACCCTGGGGTTGCGCGACTGGAGGAACAGCCCGCGGAGCAGGTACTCCTTGAGCGTCACCTTGCGGTTCTGTCGCACGGTGAACGTCAGGCTGACGTCGTCTAGCTCGATCTTCGCCATCGCCCGATCCGCCCTCAGGTGAGTGCCCACGGTCCCGCCCGGCGGGTCCGGTCAGAGCTGGAAGATCACCTTCTTCTGCAGCCAGCCGATCGTCCCGGCCGCCAGCCCGACCGCCGCGGCTGTCAGGGCCACCCCCTGGAGGTAAACCGCTGGCTCGGCCGGCGTCCCGAATACGAGCGGCGTGCGGATTAACTCCAGGAACAGGTTCACCGGGTTGATGTCGGCCAGGAAAGACAACTGCCCCATCTGCTTGCGAGTGTACATGATCGGGGTCAGGAAGAAGAACAACTGCGATCCGACCTCGACCAGGTGAGCGGTGTCGTGAAAGTAAACGGTCGCGAATGCCGACAGCGTCGCCATCGCCCAGCAGAAGAAGAACAGCAACACCATCACCGGCAGAACCGCCCAGAGCATCCCCAGCACCGACGGCGTGCCCTTCAGGATCGACACCAGGATCAGCACCACGACCATGGAGATCACGAAGTGGATGCCGGTCCCCATCACGGTCCGCAGCGGGTAGATGCCGTAGGGCAGGGGGCACTGGCGGATGTACGCCTCGTTGGCCAGGAGCGCCTGGCAGCCCATCGCCGTCGAGTTGCGAATGAACTCCCAGACGGCCATCCCGGTCAGCAGGAACGCCGCGTACCCGCGCCACGCGGCCGCGTAACCGTAGGGCTCCCAGTCGGCGCTCTTGATGTCCATGATCTGGCTGAACACCAGGCAGAACACCCCGCTCATGGCGATGGGGTGGAGCACTGACCAGCCGATCCCGAGGACCGACCGGCGGTAGCGCGACCGCAGGTCCATGCGGACCAGGGACATCCAGAAGTACCGGAACGTCCAGACCGCCTTCAGGTGCGCAAGCATCCCACGTCCTGTTGCGTGGCGCGAATCACCGGGTCACGCCCGGCGGGGGAAACTTACCCGGTTCCCGCCGACCGTTCCACCCCAACCGCTGCCGTCCGTCATATTCCGAAACCCCGGTGCTTCCGTCACCGACCGTGTCCAAAAAATGTCCCAACAGTTCCACTTGCGCTATCTGCGCCGGGATTGTAGAGTTTACCGGACTCGACGGTTCTTCGGCTTGCGCGGAGGTTCGGAAATGCCCTGGGACGACGTCTGGACGGGTGACTGTGTGCGACTCCTGGAGCGGATGCCGGAGGCGTCCGTGGACCTGGCATTCGCGGACCCGCCGTTCAACATCGGCTACGAGTACGACGTATACCAGGACCGTCGCGGCAAGGACGAGTACCTGGCCTGGACCGACCGGTGGCTGGCCGCGGTCCGGCGGACGCTCAAGCCGACCGGGTCGTTCTGGGTGGCGATCGGCGACGAGTACGCGGCCGAGATCAAGGTCCGGCTCGACACGCTCGGGCTGACGATGCGGAACTGGATCGTCTGGCACTACACCTTCGGGGTGAACTGCACCAAGAAGTTCAACCGCAGCCACGCCCACGTCTTCTACTATGTGGTCGATCCGAAGCTGTGTACGTTCAACGCCGACGCGGTGCGGGTGCCGTCGGCCCGGATGACGACCTACGCCGACCGCCGGGCCAACCCGGTCGGCAAGCTGCCCGACGACACCTGGGTGTTGCGGCCGCAGGAGACGGAGGACCACTTCCAGCCGGACAGTGACACCTGGTACGTCTCGCGGGTCTGTGGCACGTTCAAGGAGCGGACCGGCCACCCGTGCCAGATGCCCGAGGGCGTGCTGGAGCGGATCATCCGCGTAGCGTCCGACGAGGGCGACCTGGTACTCGACCCGTTCGCTGGCAGCGGCACGACGCTGGCTGTGGCGAAGCGGCTGCGGCGGAGGTATCTGGGTGTGGAACTGTCGGAGACGTATGCCGATGCGGTCCGGGAGCGGTTGCAGGCAGTGCGGCCGGACCCGGCGACGCCGCTTAGCGTGCCGCGCCGGCCCGGCGTGCGGCGGACCCAGGCAGCCGGGATGAAGCCGCGGTGATTTGTAGGGTGGGAGGAGGATT
>DATLIF010000538.1:0-4530 GCA_035539575.1 Fimbriiglobus sp.
GGGTCGCCCCACTCCTTGACCAGCACGCCGTGCCGGATGACACAGCCGGACCCACCGCCGTGTTTATTGGCGTACTCCGCGGCGGCGTCGAGGCTGGCGGCGGAAAGCCCCTGGGACTCGGGGGTGCCGGTCGGCCAGTCCTTGCCGGGGAACTGGGCGAACGTCGGCGACGCGATCACACCCACGAAAAGGAGTGCGAACCAGCGCATGACGGCCTCCCGGTGTAGGGTGGGCACCGCCCACCGTTGGAGTGCCACGGTGGGCGGTGCCCACCCTACTAACCGCGGATCACTCCCAACTCCCGTCCCGCCTCGGTGAACGCCGCGATGGCGCGGTCAATCTGCTCGGTCGTGTGCGCCGCGGACACCTGAATGCGGATGCGGGCCTGCCCCTGCGGCACCACCGGGTAGCTGAACCCGATCACGTAGATCCCCTTCTTCAACAGTGCGTCGGCCATATTCGTCGCCAGGGCCGCGTCGCCGAGCATCACCGGCAGGATCGGCGTCGGGCCGGGCTTGACCGTGAACCCGGCCGCCTCCAGCCCGGCCCGCAGCTTCGCCGTGTTCGCCTTGAGCTTCGTCCGCAGTTCGCTTGCGGTGTCCGCCAGCTCGAACGCCTTCATTGCGGCGACGACCAGCGACGGCGGCACCGAGTTCGAGAACAGGTACGGCCGGCTCCTGTTGCGCAGCCAGTCCACGACCTCCGCGGACGCCGCCGTGAACCCGCCCGCGGCGCCACCGAGCGTCTTGCCGAGCGTCCCGGTGATGACATCGATGCGGTCGAGGACGCCGAGTTCCTCCGCCGCGCCGCGGCCGGTCGCGCCGAGGTGGCCGGTCGCGTGGCAGTCGTCGATCCCGACCAGCGCGTCGTACTCGTCCGCCAGTTCACAAATCTCCGGCAGCCGCGCCAGGTCGCCGTCCATGCTGAACACGGAGTCCGTGAAGATCATGCGGAACCGACAGCCCTTCGCTTCTTCAAGCTTGGCCTTCAGGTCCGCCATGTCATTGTGCTTGTAGCGGAACCGCTGTGCCTTGCAGAGCCGGACGCCGTCGATGATGCTCGCGTGGTTCAACTCGTCCGAGAGGACCGCGTCCTGATCGGTCAGGAGCGGCTCGAACAGCCCGCCGTTGGCGTCGAAGCACGCGATGTACAGGATGCTGTCGCCCTTGCGGAAGAAGTCGGCGATCTGTCGCTCCAGCCGCTTGTGGATATCCTGGGTGCCGCAGATGAACCGCACCGACGACAGCCCGTAGCCGCGACTGTCCAACCCCTCGTGCGCGGCTTTGACCAGCGCCGGGTGGTTGGCCAGCCCGAGGTAGTTGTTCGCGCAGAAGTTGACCACCTCGCGGCCGTTGACCGTGATGGCCGCGTGCTGCGGCGACTCGATCCGCCGTTCGGCCTTGTAGAGGCCCTTCTGCTTCAGGTCGTCGAGTTGGCCGCGAAGATACTCACGGAGGCGGGCGTCCGGCATGGCTGACTCCTCGCGGATCGGGCGTGGTTATTGAACGACAAACCCCGCCCGTTACAACGGGCGGGGTTTGAGTCGATCGCGGGATGCCTTACGCGCTCGGTGTGGTCTTGTTCCCGACGCCCGGCCGGGACGCCTTGCGCTTCGCCAGGTAGCCTCTGCCGCCCTTCACCACGAGCGGCAGTACCGAGAGCAGCACGATCAGGATGACGACCTTGTCGATCTGCTTGGCCACCTTAAAGTCCGGGCCGAAGATCGGCTTGAGCAGCGGGTCGGCCCACAGGTGCAGCGTGTACCCGAGCAGGAACATGCTGACGATCCAGGCCACCCCTCCGACCACGTTGTAGGCCAGGAACCGCCGGTACTCCATCCGCCCGATCCCGGCCACCACCGGCGCGAACGTCCGCACGAACGGCATGAACCGGGCGATGATGATCGTCTTGCCGCCGTGACGCTCGTAGAACGCCTGCGCGGCGAGCAGGTGGCTCTTGCGGAAGAAGAACGACTCCTCCCGCTGGAAGAGCCGCGGCCCGGCCTTGTGGCCGATCCAGTAGCCGACCGAGTCCCCGATCACGGCCGAGGCGCACAGCGACAGCACCAGCCAGTGTGCCGGCCAGCCGACGTCCGGCAGGGCGGCCACGATCCCGAGCGTGACCAGTAGTGAGTCGCCGGGTAGGAAGAACCCGACCAGCAGGCCGGTCTCGGTGAACACGATCAGGTTGACCGCGATGAACACCGCCCAGAACACACCCGGCTTGCGGAACACTTCCGTCCACGCATCCGGGTTGGTCAGGTTGGTGACGATCTGGACCAGGACGGCCCAGACCTGCTGAAGGGTGTCTTCCATCTCCGCCCCGTCGGGTTACGAACGTTCCCCGGAAGCTGTCCCCCGGGCCAGGAATAGCCTAGTACACGCCACCGCCGGTCGGAAGCCCAACCGCGGGCCGCCTCCAGTCCGCTGCGGGTCACGCCTGTTACCGCACCACCTCGTCGAAGCCGACGAACACGTCCGGCAACGCGTCGCGGACGATCATCAGGTGCTCCAGGTCGGGGTACTCCTTGAACGTCGCCCGCTTCGCCCCAGCGTCGGTCAGGGACTTGTGCAGCCCCTTCGCCCCGCGGAGCGCGAAGTCCGACGACCCGACGCCGACGAACACCGGCAGCCCGGCAAACGCCCCGGGCTTGCGCACCCGGCCGCCGCCGCCCAGGCACGCGATCGCGGCGAACGTCCCGGGGTGCTGCTGTGCCAGCTCGACCGCCTGGGCCGCCCCCAGCGAGTGCCCAATCAGGAACACCCGCCTCGGGTCGATCGGATACCGGTCACGGAGCTTCGCCACGATCTCCGCGACCGGCGGTGTGCCGCCGAGCACACCGCCACCGCGTGGTGCGATCAGCAGCCACCCGCGTTTCTCGCACTCCTCGACGGCGCGGCCGTTGCCGTACCCCTCGAAGAACAGGTTCTCCGACCCGCCGGCCCCGTGCAGGGCAACGACCAGCGGCACCGGCTTCTTCCAGTCCAGCCCCTTCGGGACGAACAGCCGCAACGGGGCGGTCTGACCCATTTCGAGAGGCACAGAGAGCCAGAACCGCCCGGGTCGTTGCTCGTTGAAGTACCCCTCCTTGAGCGCGAAGGTCTTCGATACCTCGCCGGCCTCTGCGATCAAGCCAGCCGCGGGGAAGTCAGTCTCCATCGCCTCGCCGTCGGCCAGGGCCACCAGGAGCGTGTGCCGGTCCCGGAGGGACGCCGTTTCGATGCGCGGAGCCCCGTGCTTCTCCTGGTCGTCGGCCACGGCCTTGACCCGGCGGACCTTGTCCTCCAGGTCGCGGACCACCGAGATGGTCAACGCCCGTGTCGCCGCGGTCCGGCCGTCGAGCTTGATCTCCAGGGTCAACCGCAGGTCGATGCCGTCCGATCTCGACGGGAGGGGTACTTCGACCTCAGCCGGCAGCTTGTCGAGCGACACGGACACGGGCCGGAAGTTCGGAACCCCGAGAACCGCGGTCGCCGACTTCGGGGCCGGGCCGTCAGTCCGGTAGAGTTGCCGGACCTCCACCTTCACCGACCCGGCACTTGTGTCGATCAGTCGCCGTTGCGGCACCGCGGCCAGCGCGGCAACCCACCGCTCGGCGTCGGTCGGCGGATCGGCGGACCGTAGTGCGAACCGCACCTCGTCGAGCGTCCGGGCCGCCTCGCCGAGCCGGAACGTCAGGAACTGCGTACTCGCCTTTGCCACGACACTCAGTGCCCGCTTCCGGGCAGCAGGGTCAGTCTGCTTCGCCCATTCGGCCTCGAACGACTTCAGACGCTGGCCCAGTTCATACCGCTCGGCCTGGGCCGGTGCGGTGGCCGCCATCAGGTGAAGTCCCAGGAGAGCCAGGAAAACTGCCCGCATCGGTGCCGCTTTTGTCGGTCGTATGACCAAGAGGGAATTGAACAACTACCGGAATCCGGTTTAATGTAGCGACTTCGCCGGATGCGAGAGCTATCACAAAAACAGACCGGGCCGGAATGGCCCGCCGAAAGGACTCGACCGGATGATACGTCAGTACGTCCCCCTGGCCTTGCTCGGGCTGGCCCTGGTCCCGGACTGGGCGACCGCGCTGGGCGGCCGCCGGTGGTGTTCGCCGCCGCCACCATGCCCGCCGCCGGTGGTGTTCGCGCCCCCGTGCCTGCCGTCGTTCTCGGTCGCCCCGCCGAACTACAGCATCCTGCCGGCCCCAACCGTGCAGGCCGAGCCGACCGCGTCGGAACCCGCCCCTGCCAGGCCGGCGGATTCGCCCAGGCCCGCCCCCACTGCACCCGCGGCCCCGCGGCCCGTCTCGCCGGGTGTACCACCGGGCACCTCGGCCGCAGAGCCGGGCGGCGCGGTGAAGCCGACCGAGTTCGCCAAGCCAGAGACCGCTGCTCCGCCGGAGCCGAAGCCGGCAGCACCCGACCCGAAGCCAGCCCCGAAGGCCCCGGCACCCAAGGCCGACACCCCGAAACTGGTAGTGCCCCAGGTTCCCACGCCGGCGGCCCCAACCGGGGCCGGGAGTGAGGGTGATAAGATCCCGCCGTTGAT
>DATLIF010000539.1:0-3914 GCA_035539575.1 Fimbriiglobus sp.
GTGGGTCTGCGTCCCACCGGCCGGCTCACGCCGGCCGTTCGCCAGGACCGGGCGTCACGGTTGCTCGTTCGGCACCAGCGCCAGGCGGACGCCGGACCGCATGCACTTCATCACCGCCTGTCGCATCCGCTCCTTGCGCTCGTCCAGGGTGCCGATGATCCACTTGTACCCGTTCTCCGGGTCGGACGGGTCGGACGGGAACGCGGTGCTCCCCAGGGCCGAGACATCCTGGAGCAGATCGACGGCGTTGGCCGTGTCACCGGTCGAGGCGTCCGGCTCGAAGATCGCCCCGAACGCCAGGCAGTGGATCGTCACCGGACTGTTCGGGCGTGCGAAGCCGGGGCCGTTGACCGCATCGCCCTCCTGGGCGACCATCCGTTGGGCCACCTCCAGGGTGGCGTTCCGTGCTGTCACCGAGCCAGGGCTAATGTTGCTCTGGGTGACGCCATTGGACACGTTGTGCTGCAGGTCGTAGAAGCTTTCGGACGGTCGGAAGTGCGGCTTGCTCGTCCCGCCGACGTTGGCCATCCCGTCCGTCTCGAAGATGACGAGCTTGTCCGCGCCGCGCCGGCCGCGGCCGCCCACGCCGTTGCCGCGCGCCGTGGGTGACGGGCTGAGTTCGTTGTGAGTAACCATGAACGCGTAGTAGGACGAGGTGTTGGAGTTGTAGTCCCCGTTCGCCCGCAGCGCCTTCTCGGCGCCGGCGTCCCACGGCCGGATCGACTCCCCGGGGCCAACCCCTTGCGGGTACCACAGCGCCCGGATCAGGGCGGTGTAGTCCTGCGTCATGGGTGCGATGGCGGTGGTGAACCGCCCGCCGTCCTTCGGCTCGCCGTTGAACCGCGGGCGGCTGAACGGCGCCAGCGACACCCGTGTGTTCGGGTAGTTGAGCTGGATATCCTGGAGGGCGAGTTGCACGCCGAGCTTGAGCGTGTATGTCGAGATGTCCGTGGCCGTTCCGGGCAGGTTGCCGGTGTCCGACAGGTACTGGATCAGCGTCATCGGCCCGAACCAGAACCGGTGCCGCGGGAACATCGGCCGGTCGGTGTAGTTCATGTACCGGCCGTCAGTCGGCCGGGCAGTCAGGGAGACGGTAGAGTTCGGCGATGAGTTCCAGACGAAGTCCGGGCCGTAGCTGCACGCCGGGGAGCCGGGCGTGACGACGCCCCCGTAGGGTGAGGTCCACACTCCCAACACATAGTCGATGTACTCCCGCCAGAACCGGTGGTTCGAGTCCTGAATGTTCCGGGTCGCGACGTTCGGGTTGTACGCGGCCGGCGGCAGGTCGTCGGGGATCTCGTCGTAGTACAGGATGCGGCCGGCCTGCAACCGGGGCGGGAACGGGTTGGGGCCGGAATACTTGATCCACTTCAGGATCGCGCCGTAGTTGATCTGATAGTTGCCCGAACCGGTGGCCGGCGTCTTCCATGCCCCTGCTGCGGTCCACAACCGGAGATTGTCCCGGACCGGGCCGCCCCCCTCCGCCTGGGTGAAGAACCGCTGCCGCCAGTCTCCCGGTACGAACGTCCCCGCGGTCGGGGTGCCGGGCGGCTGCACATCGTTGGGCTGGCCGACCGGTGCCCGCGGGTCGGGCGGCCACTGGAAGAACGTCTTGCCGTAGTACGCCGGTCCCTGCGTGAAACCAGCGAACGACCGGACCTTCGCCCCGGACGCGCGCGCCAGGTCGTAGTAGTGGTCGTACCCCTGCTGCTCGAAGTTGGTATGGCGGGAGGTCGATCCGACGATCTCGGAGACGGTCTTGGCGTACCGGGCGGTCCCGGTCACGGCGCCGCTAAGGCGCAGCGGTACGTCGCCGACGACGTAGTCCTGGGCGTCGCGGATGTAACCTTCTGTGTCGCCCGCACCGGCCGAGGTGAAGGCGCGGACCGTCTCGGCCGAGTCCTGGTAGTAGTTGTCCACCATCGCCCGCACGCCCAGAGCCGGTTGGGTGATGTTGCACCGCCCGACGCTCGAGTGGGCGCTGGTGGTGATCAGCAACTCCGACGTCGGCGTCGGCTTGTGCGAGTATTGGCCAAACCGGGGCACCCGGGTGTCCGCGTTGTTCGGCGAATTGTTCTCGCTGCCGAGGTAGCCCTCGTTGTTCCAGAGGTCGCTCTCGTTGTTCATCGACCCGGAGAAGTCCATGCTCAGGACCACATCGCGCGGTCGGTGGACGGCGGTTGCGGTGGCCGAGACGGTGATCGACTCGGACCCGAACACCCGGGAGAACAGTGCGGGAACCACTCGGCGGACCTCCGCACTGGCCATGGTCAGGTTCTCACCGGCTGTCCGCCGCGGCATCTCGTACTGGAACCGGGCGGCCGCGTCGTTGTAGGCATACGCCCCGAACCCGAGAGTCAACTCGGTGTCGGGGTTGACCGCGGTATTCAACACCAACTGACGGGCGGCCACCGCGCGCCCGGTCTGGCGGGCGCCGGCCTCGTTGTTGTTCGGCGAGCCGTTCAGGGCACGGGCCGCCGCCAGCGCGGTCGCGTCCGCTGCGTGCTGACACTGGGAGTGAGCCAGGGCCACCTGCGACAGGTCGATTGCCAGCGCAAGACACCCGAGCAGACCGACAAGACACACACAGACCAGCGGAAGTACTGACCCGTCCCGCCGGCGGGACTTGGACGAAGGACGCCTCATGGGGCGAATCCTGGATGGGTTGTGGGCGACTGCGATTGACCGCGTTCAGTTGGCTTCGCTGCTCATCGTCGCCTGGACCCGGACCGGGACCGTCGCGGGCATGAAGAACCGCGCCGCCGGGCGATATGTGCCGGTGACCCGGACCGCGATCGGTTCTCCGTGACGGGCGGCGTACCACGGGCCAGCGTCGGCCCCGGTGGTGGGATCAGCCCGGACCACATCGATTCGGAAGCCATCGACCTGGGGCAACTGGCTCCCCATTGCCTGGAGTACGGCCGCGCGCACCCGGTCGGTGGCGGCGTCCAGGCCGTCCTGGTCGCGGTCGGCGGTGAACTGGACCACCGCCTCCCGCGCCCCTTCGCGGGCCGCGTGCTCGGCCAGGTTCTGGACCATGAGCAGCCGGCCGTACTCGTAGATGCCGAAGAGCACCAGGAACAGCAGGCCGATCACCAGGGCCGCCTCGACGACCGCGGCCCCGCGGCGGCGGTCGGCCCTCAACTGCGGATGGATCATGGGATCTCCTCCGACGGCGAGCCGACGGGGATGTCGGCGATGCAGGCGAACGTGGACTCGCCGGTCAGGGCATCAGCGAGGTAGTGGAACGCCACCAGCCTGAAGTTGGCCGTCGGGAGCGTGACCCGGACCCGGTACTGGTCCAGGTGCCGACCGGTGCGCGGGTCCGCGCGGTCGGAGGCGGTCAGGTTGGCCACCTCGGGGTCAGGCATGCCGGTCGTGTTCAACCCCGCCCGTTGCAGGTACATGCGGACGTGCTGGCGGACCCCGGCCTGCGACTTCTCCCCGGAAGCCGCCTGGCGAGCCCCTTCGCGGGCAGCATTCGAGAGCGTCTGTTGCACCCAGATCAGTCGCCCGAACTCCCACAGCCCCAGCAGTAGGCTTGCGATGAGGGGCAGGAGGACGGCGAACTCGACGGCGGCCGCCCCGGGCCGCAGCATCATCCGACGAATGCGTTGACGTGGCGACATGGACCTCACCCCCACACTGTGGGCACCGACTCGCCCGGTCGTGCCAGACCGAACCTCGCATCTGGTCTATAGGACGGTCAGACCGAAAATCAAACGATCGGCTGCGTCAGTTAGTCGGATCAGAAACATCAGATTTGTTCAGATCGAATTTCTTCATCATCGCATGCCTCGCCGTAAACACGGCCGATGCCGCGCGGATGCGCCTTCAGGTCGAGGCATGGGCGTCATCCGCCGGCCCAATCCGTCTTGCGGTGAGGTTTTTCTTTGCAGTAGACTCCCTCCCCC